>JAFUYV010000064.1 GCA_017476945.1 Fretibacterium sp. | reverse complement strand
CGCGGCACGCGGATAAAGGCGTCCCCCCGCTTTCCGGCGCTGAGCCACAGGGTGATGTGCATGACGCTCCCTCCTTAAGACGATTTAGAGCCCGGCTCTATTATACAGGGCAAGGCGGCTTTGAGGGGAAAGAAGAAGCGCCGCTGGCCTTCTCCGCTTGCGGGCCCCTCCCCTTTCAAGTAAAATTGAGGCGACGAATCCCAGGACGGGGGCCGCGCGCGTCCCCTGCCCGGCGTTTTAATTCGAGGTTTTAATTTGACAAGGAGGACATTTTTATGTACGAGATCGTTTTGATACGCCATGGCGAAAGCGCCTGGAACAAGGAGAACCGCTTTACGGGCTGGACGGACGTCCCCCTGTCGGACAAGGGCGTCGAGGAGGCCCGCGCCGCCGGCCGCCTGCTCGAAAAGGAGGGCTTCACCTTCGACCTGGCCTTCACCTCCGTGCTGAAGCGCGCCATCAAGACGCTGTGGCTGGCCCTGGAGGAGATGGACCTCATGTGGATCCCCGTGCGCCACTCCTGGAAGCTGAACGAGCGGCACTACGGCGCGCTGCAGGGCCTGAACAAGGCGGACACCGCGGCGAAGTATGGCGACGACCAGGTCAAGGTGTGGCGCCGCAGCTACGACGTCCAGCCGCCCAGCCTGGAGGAGTCCGACGAGCGCTTCCCCGGCCATGACCCCCGCTACGCCGGCCTGCCCGCCGCCGACCTGCCCCTGACGGAGTGCCTGAAGGACACCGTGGCGCGCGTGGTGCCCTTCTGGCAGGAGGCCATCGTGCCGGAGGTCCTCGCGGGGAAGAAGGTCATCATCGCCGCCCACGGCAACAGCCTCCGCGCCCTGGTCAAGTATCTGGACAACATCTCGGAGAAGGACATCCTGGAGCTCAACATCCCCACGGGCGTCCCGCTGGTCTACACGCTGAACAAGGACATGAAGCCGGAGGGACATCGCTACCTTGGCGACGCGGACGCCATCGCGAAGGCCCAGGCCGCCGTCGCCAGCCAGGGCAAGGCGAAGTAGGCGCGGAAAAGAGTCCCGTTTATGCACTTCTCTGAACGTATCAAGGCCCTGCAGGCCTCCCCCATCCGCCGCCTCATCCCCTACGCGGACGAGGCCAAGGCCAGGGGACGGAAGGTCTATCACCTGAACATCGGCCAGCCGGACATCAAAACCCCGGACGAGTACTTCGAGGCCATCCGCGCCTTCCGGGCGGACACCGTCGCCTATGGCGCCTCCCAGGGCCTTCCGGCGCTCCGCGAGGCCGTCAGCGGCTACTACCACTCCTGGAACCTCCCCTACGGCCCGGACGACGTCTGCGTCACCAACGGGGGCAGCGAGGCCCTGGCCCTCGCCGTCCAGACCATCTGCGACCCCGGCGACGAGATCCTCATCCCGGAGCCGTTCTACGCCAACTACAACGCCTTCGCCGAGGCGGCCCTGGCCCACGTCGTCCCCATCCCCACCCGCGCGGAGGAGGGCTTTCACCTGCCGCCCGCCCCCGTCATCGAGGAGCTGGTCACGCCGCGCACGCGGGCCATCCTCATCTCCAACCCCAACAACCCCACGGGCACCGTCTGCACGCCCGCGGAGCTGGAGACGCTGGCCGGCCTGGCGAAGAAGTACGAGCTCTACCTCATGGCCGACGAGGTCTACCGCGAGTTCACCTACGACCCTGACGACGGCGCGTTCGTCAGCCTGGGGCACCTGGAGGACATCCTCGACCGCGTCATCATGATCGACTCCATCTCCAAGCGCTACAGCGCGTGCGGCGCGCGCGTCGGCTGCCTCGCCATCAAGAACCGGGAGTTCATGGCCCAGGTTTTGAAGCTGTGCCAGGCGCGGCTGTGCGTCTCCACGCTGGAGCAGGTGGGGGCCGCGGCGCTGTACCAAAAGACGTCGAAGCGATACCTGGAGGACGTGAACAGGGAATACCGCGCTCGCCGGGACACGCTCTACGCCGCGCTGAAGGAGATCCCCGGCGTCGTCTGCGACCGTCCCAAGGGGGCGTTCTACATCATGGCCAAGCTGCCGGTGGACGACAGCGAGAGGTTCATCATCTGGATGCTTCAAAACTTCGCCCTGGACGGGGAGACGATGATGGGCGCGCCGGGCAGCGGGTTCTACGCCGTGCCCAACCGGGGGCGGGACGAGATGCGCCTGGCCTACGTCCTGAACCGGCCGTCCCTGGTGAAGGCCGCGGCCATCCTGAAGGAAGCCATCGCCGCCTACCCCGGGCGTCTGGCGGCCCTCGGGGCCTGAGGGGGGAAGCCATGGAACTGCTGAGCTCGCTCCCCGCGGGGGGCACGCTGTTTAACATGGTCACGGTCGTGGCGGGCAGCCTCGTCGGGCTCACGGCGGGCCGCCTCATCCCGGAGCGCCTGAGCGGGAGGGTCTTTGAGTGCATGGGGCTCTTCACGCTGTACCTGGGCATGGGCATGGCGATGGAGACGAAGCACGCCGTGGCGGTCCTGCTGAGCCTCATCCTGGGCACGCTCACCGGGGCGGCCTTTCACCTCGACGACCGGCTGAACGGCCTGGGCGACACGCTGAAGGCGAAAATGCGCGTGGGCAACAGCCGCTTCACGGAGGGCTTCGTCACGGCGACGCTGCTGTTCTGCATCGGGGCGATGTCCATCGTCGGGGCGTTTGAGGACGGCCTGAGGCACAACCCGTCCCTGCTGGTCACGAAGGGGGTCATGGACGGCATCTCCTCCATCGTCCTCTCCGGCTCCTTCGGCGTGGGGGTGCTGTTCTCCATCGTGCCGATGTTCGTTTACCAGGCGGGGCTGACCCTGCTGGCGGCGTGGGCGGAGCCCCTCCTTACGCCGGACATGATCGCCAACCTCTCCGGCCTGGGGGGGCTGATGATCGTGGGCATCGGGCTCAACCTGCTGAAGGTGACGAAGTTCCGCCTCTGCGACATGCTGCCTGGGCTGATCTTCATCGTGTTCTTCACGACGCTGTTCTCCAGCGCGTTCTAACCCCGCCTCTGGCCCGGCATGACGCCCCTGTGGGAGGACTTTATACGCTCAGGCCCCCTGGCCGCCCTCGGCGTCCGCCTCCCGTCCGGGGAGGTGGAGATGTCGCGCGCCCTGCTGGCCGAGCTGCGGCTCTCCTCCGGGGCCAGGCCCCGCACCCTGGACCAGTGGCGCGAGCTCTGCCACCCCGGCGACCACCGTCAAATGCAGGCGATGGACCGGGCCCTCTCCGACGCGGAGCAGGGCTCCTTCGTCCTGGCCCGGCGGCTCTACTGCGGGGACGGCGTGTACCGCACCTTCCGGCTGGATGCGTGCGTCCAGCGCGACGGGGAGGGTCGCCCCTCGTACCTGATGGGCGTCGAGACGCTCATGGAGGAGGGGCAGGCCGGCGAGGCGGGGCAGGACTGGCGGCGCAGGATGCTGGACGCCACCACGCACCTCCGGGACGAGCGCGACAGGCTGGAGGCGCTCCTGCATGGGGAGGCCGCCCAGGCCCCGAAAAAAGCCCCGAACGAGGCTCCAAGCGAGGCCCCGTCTCTCAGCGCCCAGGAGAGCGCTCAGGAGGAGGAGAACCTGACGCTGCGGCGCGCCCTTCAGCGCCAGGCCGTTCATCTCCTCGCCCGGCCCCCGTTTGCCGCCCACGAGGGGCCGGAACGGGCCGTGGGGGTCCTGGGGCTCACGGGCAGCGGAAAGTCGGCGCTCGTCAACGCCCTGATGGGCGAACGCCTTCTGCCGGAGGGGGTCAGCGCCACGACGAACCTGGCGGTGTTCTGCCGCCGGGGCGAGCGCGCGGCCTCCATCCTCTACCAGGACGGGGGCACGGAATGGGCCCTTGGCGCGGACCTCACCCCCCGCTGGATGGCGGATCGCACGTCGGAGCAAGGAAACCCGGCGAACGAGAGGGGCATCCTCCGCGTCGAGTGGAGCAGCCCCGGCGCGGCCTTTCCGGAGGGCCTGGTCCTGGTGGACACGCCCTGCCTGGACGCCTGGGGCCTTTCCCAGGACAACGCGCCCGCCGTGTGCGCCCTGCTCTCCCAGCTCGACGCCGTCCTCTACGCCGTCCCCCTCCGCTCCCGCCTCAAGGCCGCGGACAGGGCTCTGCTGAGCGCCATCGTCCGGGAGGGGCGGCCGCTCGTCGCCCTTCTCACGCTGGCCGACCTGGAGCGGGACGAGGTCGAGGCGGGGCGCGTCATCCGCTCCCGCCGCCAGAGGCTGGAGGGCGCGCTCCGGGAGCTGCGCGAGGACCTCGAGAGGGTCTCCGCCCTTCCCCGCGCCCTCATCCCCGTCTCCTCACGCCTGGCCCTGAGGGGCTTTTACGACCGCGCCTCCGAGGAATGGCGGGCGTCGAACTTCGACGCGCTCCTCCGTCAGCTCGCGGCGTCCGGCGGTTCCCCTCCTCCCCAGGGGACGGCCCCGGAGGCGGGTGCGCCGGCAAGCTCAGACGGGGCGGAAAGAGCGGACGAAGCGGAAGAGGGCCCGCCCCAGGCCGGCCTCTTCGACTCCCTCCTGCTGTCCATGAGGGAACAATCGCTGCGGGGGCGTTTTCTCGCCCTCCCGGCCCTTCAGGGGGGGGCGGGGCGTCTTGTCCTGCTGGGCCCGAGGCGGCAGGATGGCCTGAGGCTGCTCTCCCGCCTGGCGCACGACGCCAGCCTCTCCGACGCCGGCGCGGAGGACGGGGACTGGCTTCTCTTCGGGCGCGAGGAGCCCCCCTTCCCCTGCGTCCGCCTGCCGGAGGCGCTGGGAGGGCTCGACGTCCTCGTCGCCCCCTCGGACGCCTTCCTCCCGCCCTCAGGCCTGGACTGGGAGGCCCTGTTTGGCCATTGGGCCCCGGCCGTCCACCTGGACCTGGCCCGCGTTGGCTCCGGCCTGTCGGACCTCGCCCGCGCCCCCTACCTCCCCGCCCTGGCGGCCGTCCCGCGGCGGGTTCTGGCCTTCGCGCACGGCGGCCTCTTCGACACCCGGCTGCCCAGCCTGTACGAGGCGGCGGAGCGCGTGGAGGGCTTCGCCAGGCTCCGCGGTTTTCAGGGGCGGACGAGCCTCTTCGTCCACGAGAACTACGACCCCCGCTACACGGACTTCCTCGAGCTTGGGGCGCGGGTGCGGCCCGGCTCCACGGCGGCGGACCTCGCGTCCCTCGCGGCCTCCCTCGCCGCGCGCTGGGAACAGGGGGAGCAGAACCCCGCGCCGCCCTTCACGAGGGAGGCTATGGCCCTTGCGCTGCTGGGGCTCCGCGCCAGGCTGAGAGGTTCGGGCCCCCCGCCCTGTCCGGAGGGCCAGCCCTAAAGGTTAACTTTAATCAACAGAACCAAACGGAGGGATATCATGTACGACAACGAACAACCCCAGGCCCCTCTCGACCCGACGACCGCCCGCATCGTCTCCGAGCTCGCGTCGCGGCTTGTGCCGGAGCTCACCCAGGCTCTGGCCGCCCTCACGCCCGCCGGGCCCGCCCCGGACGCCCTGGAGGGCCTCAAAACTTCCCTGCAAAGCGACCTGGAGCGGCTGGCCCAGACGTTGAAGGACGGGGCGGTGGAGGAGGCCAAGCGCCGTCTGGAGCTGACCAACTCCCTCGTGGCGGCCTTTGACGAGCTTGCCTCCCTGCGGGGGCTCTGCGAGGTCCTGGCAAAGTCCGTGAGCGGGGCAAAGCCCCAGGAGCTTGCCCCCGCCCTGGAGGGGCTTCAGGAGGCCCTGAGCCGCACCGAGGAGCAGCTTCGCCAGGGGTTGGAGGACGCCGCCGCGGGCCGGAAGGAGGTCCTCAACGCTGTCGTCATCCTCACGGAGGCCATCACCGCGTTAAGGGCTCAGCGGGCGGCCCCGCGGGTGGAGGGCCCCGCCCTGGACCGCTCGGCGCTGGACAGGCTGGAGCGGGCCTTCCGGGAGGGGGCCGAGGCGGAGCGCGCCGGGCGGCAGGCGTTGTTGCAGCCCATCAGCTCCATGGTCGAGGAGATGATCTCCATCCGGGGGCAGCTCAACGACGCGCTGGGCACGCTGCGCGCCCTGAAGCCCCAGGGCAAGCCCCTGATCGACCAGATACGGGCCCTCCTGGAGGAGAGGCCGTCGGGGCAGCAGAGCGAGATGTCCGCGGCCCTGATGGAGCTCTCCGGCGAGGTCGCCAACCTGGGGAAGAGGACGGGCGAGGCGCTGGGGGCCCTGAGCGCTCCGGACGCGCGCCTTTCGAAGCTCATGGAGGACGCCTTCCCGAACTGGGAGGGCATCCTGAGGGCGCACAGCCAGGCCCAGACCCACGAGCTGGACGCGCTCTCCCAGGAGCTCAGCGCCCTTCAGAAGGAGGCGGGGGCGACCCTGCTCCAAACGCTCCAGGAGTCGGTGCGCCAGGAGATCGCCGCGCGCGACGAGGAGTGGGAGGAGCGCCTGAAGGCCGGGCGCGAGGAGGCGGCCCGGCGGATGGGGGGCGTCAAAAAAGCCCTTTGGGCGCTGGCCGGGCTCTGGCTCCTTTCCCTTCTCGCCGCCGCCGCGAGCTTCGTCCGGTGAGAGGACGCCGCGGCGGAAAGCCCCCCTCTCGTATGAATTACGGAATTTTTCCGCCCCCGCCTCTTGACAGAAAGGGGCGGAAACGGTAAGCTTAATGAAGCGCCACCTCCATGAGGTTGGTAATTTTTTTTGTTCTAGGAGGCTTTTTTTAATGGCTCAGGGTACTGTAAAGTGGTTTAACGAGAGCAAGGGATACGGTTTCATCACCGCCGATGAGGGAAAGGATGTCTTCGTCCATTACAGCGCCATCCAGGGCGAGGGCTTCAAAACCCTTAACGAGGGGCAGAAGGTCTCCTTCGACATCGTCAACGGTGAGAAGGGCCCCCAGGCCTCCAACGTGGTGAAGCTGTCTTAAGCCAGCCTCCTCTTATTCTTCCTTTCAAAATCACTTTGCACAGCGAAAATGAGGCCTCATCCACGAGACCTCATTGCTTTTCTCCTGTCTCCCCAAACGTCTACGCCGTGGCCTCGTCCCGTGTCCCCTCGCCGGTCCGGTCGTGGATTTGCCGCAGAACCTCGAGGGCGACCTCGAGGGCGCGCTTGCCGTCCCGGATGCCCACCAGCGGGGGGCGCTTGTCCCGGACGCAGCTCACGAAGTGGGCCAGCTCCAGCTTCAGCGGCTCGCTCTTTGGGAAGAGGGGGGTCTCCCGGATCTCGGTCTGGCCGTCGCTGCTGGTGACGCAGCGGTTGATCTGAACCGTCTGGATCTCGTAATTCACGGTGATGTGGCGCTGGCGCTCCATAATGTCGAGCTGCCTCAGCTTCTTCTCGGAGACGCGGCTGACCAGGATGTGGGCCAGCACGCCGTTCTCAAAGGTGATCTGCGCGTCGGCGATGTCCTCGTGCTCCGTGTAGACGCAGGCGCCCGTCGCGGCGATGCGGGCGATGGGCGACGGGACCAGGGAGAGGATGATGTCGATGTCGTGGATCATCAGGTCCAGGACGACGCCCACGTCGTTGATGCGGGGGGAGAACGGCCCGATGCGCTTGGATTCCAGGTAGATAGGGCTGTGCGCGGTCTGGGAGATGTAGCGTATGGCGCTGTTGAAGCGCTCGATGTGCCCCACCTGAAGCACCAGGTCCCGCCCCGCCGCGAGCCGCAGCAGTTCTTCCGCCTCCTCCGGGCGGGTCGTGACCGGCTTCTCCACCAGCACGTGGATCCCAGCCTCCATCGCCGTCCTCGCGACCTCGTAATGGAGGCTGGTGGGCACCACGATGGAGAGGGCGTCCGGCGCCTGGCGCTCGATCAGCTCCTCCACCGACGAATAGGCCGAGACCCCCAGATGGCCGCCGATGAGGCGCGCGCGCTCAAGGTCGCTGTCCGCCACCCCCACCAGCCGCGCGTCCAGGAGTTCCGTATACACGCGGGCGTGGTGCTGTCCCAAATGCCCAACCCCAATGACCCCAACCTTCTTGACCGGCTCCATCTCATCGACCTCCTGCTCTCAGCCCCGCACGGCTGACCCTGCATTAATTATCCCCTCATCCTTTCGTTTTGTGGCGCCCTGCCGCCCCGCGAGCCGGACGAGCAGCATCATCCTGTCCACCTTATCCCCCCGGCGGTAGGAATAGCACCCGGCGGCCGAGGCGGTGTCCAGCCCGGAGACAAAGATGTTCCGAGGGGCAAGCCCGCACTCCCGAAGCTGCGCCCTCAACTCCCCCGCAAGGTCGAAATAAAAGCGTCCCTCCGCCCCCGCCGGCGGGTCCTCCAGCGGCCTCCGCACGTTCTCAGGGTGAAAGGCCGCAAGCCCCCTCTCCGTCCACGCCTCCCACGTCCTGGGGTAGCTCTCCCCCGCGATGCAGGGCCCCACCCAGGCCGACGCGGAGGCCACCGCCCCCTGCCCCATCACCTGCGCCACCCTTTGGAGCCCCGCCCGCGCGATGTTCTGAACCGTGCCCCTGTAGCCGGAGTGCAGCAGGAGCGCCCAGGGGCGGTTCCGGCGCGCCCATTCCTCCGAGGGCAGGATAAGGACCGGCGCGCAATCCGCGAAGCGCAGGGAGGCCTCCACGTCGCCGGACGTCAGGAGGATGCCGTCGGCCTCAGGCCGGGAGGGAAGCGCATGGCCCACGGCGGACTCGATCACCTCAACGCCATGAACCTGGCGGGGGGCGATCAGGGGCAGGCTCACGCCCATCGGGTCCGCTGGGAAACCCGTCACGCGGGCCGCTGGGAAGCCCGCCACGCGGGCAAGGCGCTCCTGCAGGACGGCGATATCCCCGTTGGAGCCGTCCATCAGGGGGCCCCGCATGAGGAAGCGCGCGTCGGCAAAGGAGGGCTCCGGCAGGAAGCGCAGGATGTTCTGCCCCGCCTCGCGCTCCAGCCGGAAGTGATCGGGGTTTGTCTCTCGGTTTTCAAACCAGTTCTTCATGACAGGGTTCCTCCGTCCTCCGTCACACATCGCCAAGGCCCAGGGCTGCCCGCAGCCTTGGCCGTATCCAGCCGATCAGGTAAAGGCTCCCGCAGACGAGGACGCCCTCGTTCTCCTCCAGCGCCGCTCTGACCGCCTCCAGCGGGGAGGCAAAGGCGCGGGGCTCTCGCCCCCACGAGAAATTTCTCGCGGCCTCCAGCAGTTCCCCCGCCGGAAGGCAGCGCCCCATGCCGGGAACCTCCGCCGCGTACAGCGCGGGATGCAGCGCGCTCAGAAGGGAGAGGCACTCCCCATATTCCTTGTCGCGCATCGCGGCGTAGACGACGCCGAACTTCTTCAGCCCCGGCCACAGCTCCGCGACGCTCTCCACCAGCCTGGCGACCCCGTCGCGGTTGTGTCCCCCGTCCAGGACGAGCAGGGGTTTCCGCGAGAGAATCTCAAGCCTCCCCGGCCAGCGCGCGGCCTCCATCCCCTGTAAAATGGACGCCGGCGTAACGCGGGGCAGCGCCTCCCGCACACAGGAGAGGGCCAGAAGGGCCAGCGCCGCGTTATCGAGCTGATAGCGCCCGGCCATCCGGGTGCGGACTCCCTTCAGGTCAAGCCGGGGGGAGCGGAAGTCAAAGGAACAGCCCTCCTCCGTGACGCTCACGTCCTCCAGGCGCGCCTCCTCCGTGAGGACAAACGGGAGGGCCCCCCGGTCCGCACAGAAGGAGCGGAAGAGGGGGGTCAGCGCGGAAGGGGTCCCCACAAAGCACGCAGGAGTCCGAGGGCGCACGACGGCGAACTTCTCCCCCGCGATGGCCTCCAGCGTATCGCCCAGGTACTCCATATGGTCCCGTGAGATGGAGGCCACGACGGAGCAGAGGACCCTGCCCAGCAGGTTCGTCGCGTCCAGCCGCCCCCCCAGGCCCGCCTCCACGACGGCCACCTCCGCCCCGCCCTCCGCGGCGAGGAGAAACGCCGTCGCGGTCAGGAGCTCGAAATAGGAGGGAGGGTCCCCGGCCAGCGTCGCGTCCCGCTTCACGGCCACATTCACCCTCCGCAGGGCGTCCAGCCACCTCTCGCCCTCAAGGGGCTTTCCGTCGATCAAAAGACGCTCGCCGGGGCTATCGAGATGCGGGCTGCTGTAAAAGGCCGTGCGGCAGCCCGACGCGCGCAGGACGGAGTCAAGAAAGGCGCAGGTCGAGCCCTTGCCGTTCGTCCCCACCACGTGCAGGGCGGGCCAGGCATCCTGGGGATCGCCCAAAATATGGAGCAGGCGGGATATCCGCCCCAGGCCGGGACGGATGCCCGCCGAAGCGGAGCTGGCCAGGAGGCGCTCAAAATCCTCAAAGGCGGCAGCGCTGGGTGACATTACTCCATCACATCCTTTGAACAAAGAGGCCCCGGGGACGCCGGAGCCTCTGCAAGCCTAAAAGCGTGAAGCCGTCCCTACCGGGAGGCGGGCGGGACAACGTAGCTGCCGGGATAGCCCGCCTTCTTGAGGCGGGAGGCCACCGCCTCCGCCGCCTGGCGCGTGTTCCCGGCCTGAACCCAAACCTTGTGATACTTTGTTCCAGAGTAGACCGTAGCCGTGTAACCGGACTTGGCGAGCTTGCTGACGATCTCGTTCGCGGCCTGCTTAGAGCCGTAGGCCCCCACCTGCACACGCCAGACCGGTCCCTGAGCTTTTTGAGGGGCCTTCGCCGCTGCCGGTTTGGAGGCGGGCTTCTCCGTTTTTTTGGCGGCCTGGACCGTCTCCTGAGCCGGTTCCGGCGTCTCGACGACCGGCGTGGCGGTGATCTCCAGGGGCGGCGCCTCCTGAGCCTGGGGCGTCGCGGCGGGCCTCTCCGTCACGGCCGGAGCAGACGGCTCCGGGGCGGAAGGCGAGGCCGCTTCTCGCGTCCCGACAGAGCCAGCCACCAGGGGCTCCCGCGGGAGAGTCTCATCCTGCGCGGCCTCGCCCTGAACGGAGGCAATGCTCATAGAGGGGCGAAAACCATTCATGAAGAAAAGTTTTCCCGCAATAACAAGAAGGCCGATTGCCACAACCCCGACAAACGGCAGAATGATATCCCCAAACGAGAGGATAAATCCCTTCTTCTTAATCTCGCGACGCCTTGGCCGGGCGCCCCGCCTCACGGACAAACGCCTGTCCTCCCCATCCCCGGCTGTTGAAGCCTCTACCCTCTATGGGTCTTCCGGAAGATGGCGGGCTGGTCGTAAACCGTCTTAATGAGCCCCGGGAAGGAGTCCGTCTCACTCTCGCTGGGGGACTGAAGCTGAGTTTCCTCGAAATTTCCCCCGCTGTGCTGCTGCGCCGTGGGGAAGATCGTTCGGAATGGCCTTGTCCTCGGCTGGGGGGGAGGCGTCACCTTATTCGTCTTCTTGTCCTCGCTCCTGGCGCTGCTGACGTGCCCCTCAGGGAAGCCCGTCGCAATCAGCGTCACGTGGACGCTCTCGCCAACCTCCTCGTCAATGACGTGGCCCCAGATCACGTTTGCGTCGGGGTCGGCCGTCGCCTTGATGACCTCCGCGGCGCGCGTCATCTCAAAGAGCGTCACATCCGGGCCCGTCGTGACGTTCAGGAGGATGCCCCTGGCTCCCTCCATCGGGATGGACATCAGAGGCGACTTGATGGCGGCCTTGGCGGCAAGCTCCGCGCGGCTCTCCCCCTCACCCACGCCGATCCCCATAATTGCCGAACCCGCATTGGACATCACCGTCTTGATGTCCGCGAAGTCCAGGTTGATGAAGCCGGGCTTGGTGATGAGGTCCGTCACACCCTGGACGGCCTGGCGCAGCACTTCATCCACCATCTTGTAGGCGTCAACGATGCGCAGTTTGTCATCCGCGAGCTGCAACAGCCGGTCGTTCTCCACAACCAGCAGGGCATCGACATTCTTGCGGAGATGCTCAATGCCCCCCTGGGCCGTCTTCAGGCGCTTCTGCATCTCGAAGCTGAAGGGGAGGGTCACGACGCCGACGACCAGGATCCCCATCTCCTTGGCCGCCTCAGCGATGACCGGAGCCGCCCCCGTGCCCGTGCCGCCGCCCATTCCCGCGGTCACAAAGAGCATATCCGCCCCTGTGATGTATTCCTTGATGCGGTCCATGGATTCCTTCGCCGCGTCCGTGCCCACCTGAGGATTGGCCCCCGCGCCAAGCCCGCGCGTCAGCTTCTCCCCCAGGATAATTTTGTTCTGGGCCTTGTTCAGGTTCAGCGCCTTCGCGTCCGTATTGGCGGCAACGAAGTCAACGCCCTGCACGCCGGACTCGATGATGTGGTTCAGGGCGTTGCCGCCCCCGCCCCCGACACCGAACACGATAATGTTCTCCCGCTGCTTCGTCAGATCGTCGCTGAACTGAAACAACTGTTCCTGCTCCATCTACTACAGTCCTCCCCGCTGCCGTTCGCTCCGGCGTGCCATCATTAGAAGATGAACAGCCCTCGCGCGCCACAGAAAAAATACAGAATTTATTAAAACAGGTCCTTAAAGTTTCTCCCTATCTTCGTAAGGAACCCTCTTAAGTTCTCCCGCGAGACCGCCATCGTCCTGAGCTGTTCGGGCTCGTCAACAATCATATTGCTGGAAGCAACCGGCTGGACGTCCGGCAGGTTGGGCTCAATAAAGAGGTAGGCATCGCGCTTGCGGTAGCTGGAGTAGCGCAGAAGCCCCGCCGCGCTGACGTAGGAGGCGTCCTCACGCCCCGGAGGCATGGCATAGAGGGGACTGGCCACGCGGACCTGCATCTGCAGGATATCCTCCAGCATTTCGACGATGCCGGGAATACTGGAAACCCCTCCCGACAGGATCACGCCGCCGGGGAAGGCCTGAGCGCTGCACTCCGACAGGGCCACCCGTACATAGTCCGTGAAGAGCTCCTCGACCCTGGCCCCGATCACCTGGATGGCCAGCTCGATGTTGATCCCGTCACGCCGGAGGGTCTCGTCGTCGTCAACGAAGATCCGCTGCTTGATCTTCTCCGCCTCCCGCAGGGACACGCGCAGCACGCTGGCCAAGTCGCTGGTGATGTGGTAGCCGCCGAT
>JAFUYV010000063.1 GCA_017476945.1 Fretibacterium sp. | reverse complement strand
GTTGCTCTGGAGCTCCACTGCTGAGCCGGAGAGGGCGACGCGTCCGTTCTCGATGACATAACCTCGGTCCGCGGTGGCCAGGGCCTTGGTCACGTCCTGCTCCACCAAGACCACCGAGATGCCCTGCCGCTTCGCCATGTCGTGCGCCACGCTCAGGATGTCATCCACAACGTTCGGTGCTAGGCCCAGGCTCGGTTCGTCCAGGATCAGTACGCGGGGCAGACCGATGAGGGCCCGCGCCACGGCGACCATCTGCTGCTCGCCGCCGGAGAGGGTTCCCGCCGCCTGCCTCGTCCGCTCCTCCAGCTTGGGAAAGTATCGGTAGCAGAACCTCAGGGAGTCGGGCAGCTTCGCCTTCGCCTCCGGGGAAAAGGCCCCTAGCTCGAGGTTCTCATACACCGTCATCTCCGTGAAGAGCTGGCGGCCCTCCGGCACCTGCACGATGCCGGCGTCCAGAATGGCCCGGCTCCTTTGGCCGCAGAGCTCCACGCCGTTCAATTGGACGCTGCCGCTCATGGGGCGGATGAGCCCAGTGATGGCCCGGACAGCCGTGGTCTTGCCCGCGCCGTTGCCGCCCAAGATGGCGATGACCTCCCCGTCGTCCACATGAAAGGAGATGTCCCAGAGTATCCGCACCGAGCCGTAGCCCGCGTTCAATCCCTCAATTTTCAACATGCGCGGCGTCCTCCCTGCTACCTGTTCCCAAATAGACCTCCATGACGATGGGGTCGTTCATCACCTGGTCTGGCGTCCCTTCAGCGATCTTCTCCCCGTGGTGCAGGACGATCACCTTTTCGCACAGCGACACTACCGCCCTCATGATGTGCTCGATAAGGAAGATGGTGACTCCGCCGTTGTTGATACGACGAATCAGGGCGATGGCGTCCTCCGTCTCCGTCGGGTTGAGCCCGGCCATGACCTCGTCCAGGAACAACATGTCCGGCTTTGTCGCCAGGGCCCGGGCCATCTCCAGGCGCTTCTGGTCCGGTGTGCCCATCTCCCGCGCCAGCACATCCCGTTTGGTGTAGAGCCCTGTGAACTCCAGGGTCTCGGCCGCGATCTCCCGCGCCTGCCGGAGATCCTTTGCCCTATGTCGCCCGAAAAAGGCGCTGGAGGCCACGTTGTCCAGCACGGTCAGGTTCCCCAGGGGCTTCATGATCTGGAATGTGCGGGCGATGCCCATGTCGGCGAACTCGTAGGCGCGCCTGCCAGTGATGTCCTGTCCCCTGTAACGGATGGTCCCGCTTGTTGGCGGGTAGAAGCCGCAGATCATGTTGAAGGTCGTGGACTTGCCGGCGCCGTTGGGGCCAATCATGCCCGTTATGGCCCCCTCCTCCGTCACGAAGGACACATCCGACACGGCCTTTAACCCCCTGAAGCTCTTGGTCAGGCCGTTGACCTCGATGATGACGCTCATGCCTTTCCCTCCTTCCTCGTCCTCCGGCCGTGCAGCCAGCCCAGGATGCCCGTTGGTCGGAACCGGATCACGACGATGAGGACGACCGCGTAAAGGATCAAATTGATGCCCGGCAGGATGCCCCCGAAGGTGTTGCGGAGGTATTCGGACAGCGAGACCATGAGGATACCTCCGACAAGAGGCCCCTCGACGAAGGCGGATCCGCCGATGATCGCCGGCAGAACCAGTTCCACCGACGCGCTTTGGAGCATGATGTTCGGGTCGATGTAGCGGTAGTAGCCGGCGTAGAAGAACCCCGCGACGGCCGACACGCTGGCGCTGATGACCACGGCGATGACCTTATACTTCAGCGGCCGGATGCCGATCGCCGCAGCCACATCCTCGTCCTCGCGGATAGTTTTCAGCGCGAAGCCGAGCTTCGAGTTGTCGATGCGCTTCATCAGGAGATACACCCCGACCATCATGGCGAAGGCCACATAATAATAGATGGCTTTGTCCCGGAAGCTGAACAGGAGCCAGTTGTTTCCACGGACGTAAGGCAGCCCCACGCCGATGGCCTTGCCCGCGAAGTCCCAATTTAAGATCACTTGCCGCACGGCCTCGGCAAAGGCGATGGTAACAAGGGTGAAGTACGGCCCCCGGAGGATGAAGCACTGGGAGAAGACCAGGCCCGTGATGAGCGCGGTCACGACAACGGCGACGACGAGGGAGACCCACGGGTTCATGCCGAACTTGACGACGCACAACACGGACGTGTAGGCTCCGATGCCCATGAAGCAAGCGTGCCCGATGGAATTCTGCCCCGTCATGCCGCCCAGGAGGTTCCAGGCCATCGACATCGTGGTCATGTAGAAAGCGAGGATGAGGACGTTGACGATGTATGGCATGTCGGCAATGAACTGTGGTAATGCCAACATAACAGCCACAAGGATCAGAAGGGCTATTTTTTGCGGAGTCCTCATGTTATCGCCTCCTCAGGAGAATGTTCTGGCGGATGACAAGAATTACGATGAACGTGGCGAACACGACGAGGGTGCGCAGGCTCGGCCCGATGAACAACGACACCAGGGTCTCCAGCAGGCCCAGGAAGATGCCCGCGAAGAACGCGCCGGGGATGCTGCCCAGCCCCCCAACCACCACGACAATCAGAGCGCGGAATCCAAAGTTTGACCCCGCTGTTGGGTTGATGACGTAGAACAGCGTCAGGAGCGCGCCGGAGAGCCCCGCCAGAGCCGCCCCCAGCCCGTACGTAATCCTATATATCCTCTTCGCGTCGATGCCGACCACCTGAGCGCCGAGCGGGTTCTGGGACACGGCCCGTATCTGCTTGCCGATGGGCGTATATTTAAGGAAGAAGAACAGCGCGATGGAGATGATGATGAGGACGCAGAAGCTCACGACCTTGGGAAGGGCGACCGTTACGGGACCGAAGGCCAAGATCTTCGAGGAGTAGTCCGTCGTGATGGTGCGATAGTCTGAGGAGAAGATCACCTGGGCCAGGTTGGTGAGCAGCACCCCCATGCCCACCGTCAGGAACAGCAGGTTCGTGAAGCTGTGGGTCCCTAACGAGGGCGTGATGAGCGTGTGCTGGAAGAGCGCGCCCATGGCGAACATCACCAGCGCCACCAGCGGCATGGCGAGGTAGGGGTCTATGCCGAAATAGACGTGAAAGGCGTAGGTCAAGTACATACCCACCATCAGCATCTCGCCGTGGCAGAAGTTGATGATCTTCATCACGCCGAAGATGATGTTCTGCCCCATACCCATCAGGGAGTAGAACCCGCCGATCATGAGGCCGTTCGCGCAGGCCTGAAGAAAGGTGTCCATCGGCGCCCCCTATCGGGCGAGCCACCCGCCGTCTACGGCGAGGATGTGGCCCGTCACGTAGTCCGAGGCATGGGATGCCAGGAATACCGTCGCGCCCTTGAGGTCGTCCGGCGTGCCCCAGCGCCCCGCCGGGATGCGGCCCAGGATCTCCGCGCTGCGGACCGGGTCCTTTTGAAGGGCCTCGGTGTTGTTCGTCGCCATGTAGCCGGGGGCGATGGCGTTGACCTGGATGTTGAACTTCGCCAACTCATTGGCCATGAGCTTCGTCAGCCCCGCCACGCCGCTCTTGCTCGCGGTGTAGGACGGGACGCGGATGCCGCCCTGGAAGGAGAGCATAGAGGCAACGTTGATGATCTTGCCCCCGCCCTGATCCCTCATCCGCCGCGCCGCCGCCTGGGACAGGAAGAAGAGGGATTTCAGGTTCACGTCCATCACGTCGTCCCAGTCCTTCTCGCTGAAGTCCAGCATGTCCTCCCGCCGGATGATGCCCGCGTTGTTGACGAGGATGTCCAGCCGTCCGAACT
>JAFUYV010000003.1 GCA_017476945.1 Fretibacterium sp. | reverse complement strand
GAGGATTATGAGGAGATGTACGAGCGGCGCATGGCCCGCGGCTCCTCAAAGCGCGGCATGGAGCGCGAGCCTCTGCCCCCTGCCCCCGAGACGCCCTCCAAGGTCCGGCGCAGGACCTCCAAAACCTGCCCATACTGCGGCGCGACCGTGGCGATTGAACATCGTTTCTGCCCGGAGTGCGGCGAGAGCCTTCATATCCCCGCCCATGCCCCCGTCCCCGCTCCGGAAGAGCCCGAGGAAAGACCGGAAGATGCCGTGGCTGCCGCCTCAGCACCGGAGGAGCCATTGCTGTCCCAGCCTATCCCCAGCGTCAAGCCCCTGAGTATCATTGAGCCCTCTCCCCTGCCCCGGGAGGAGGCGGAGGAGAATTTTCAAGAGAATTTTCAAACCGCTGTGCCGACGAAGCCCGCCCAGGTCCATAAGGTCTTCGTCCGCCCTGACCGAGAAGAGATGGAGCTCCCAAGGCGTCCCATCAACATTGATCCCGACATGTCCTATCAACAATTCGCGCAGTACACGCACAACCGTCGCGGCAAGTACCGCCGCCGCTCCGTCGGCCGCCGCGTCCTCAGCATCCTGCTCCTTATCGGAGCGGTTGGGGGGGCGCTGTGGTTCCTTCTGGGCCTCCGCAAGCTCCCGGAGGGCGAGCTTCCACCCGCGGTGCGCCCCACCCCCCCCGCAGCAGAGGAGCGTCCCGATGACGTTCTCGTCCAGCCCGTCCAGCCTAAAGCGGCGGTAGCGGATGAGCTTCCCTCCTTCACGCCGGATCGCTCGCCGAAGTCCGGCATCATCACGCGCACCAACGTGAACATGAGAGCTGACCACACCACGTCTTCGAAGAAGGTCGCCACACTGAGCCAGAATACGCGCTTCAGCATTCTG
The DNA here is from genome assembly GCA_017476945.1 of Fretibacterium sp. Classification (GTDB taxonomy): domain Bacteria; phylum Synergistota; class Synergistia; order Synergistales; family Aminobacteriaceae; genus JAFUYV01. Next base: position 8,982 of record JAFUYV010000003.1, on the reverse strand, counting down.
GAGTCGTGGTCCGGGCCGGACTACCCGTGGTACAGGATCCGCACCCAAACCCAGAACCGGGAGGGCTGGGTCCGGGGAGACCTCCTTCAACTGCTGGGCGGGGAACTGCCCACCGGTTACACGAACGCGCTCCTCAGGTCCTTTGGCAAAAACAAGACGGAATTGTCCGAGAAGCTGGGGCAGCCCTCCAAGAGCACGAACACGACGATGGAGTGGAGCGGCCTGAGCGCGACCCTGCGGGGTGACGACGTCTCGCGCCTCCGTCTGTCGAACTCACGGCACGAGCTGAAGAACGGGCTCAAGGTGGGGATGTCTCAGACGGCACTCCTCCAGATCATGGGCTATCCGTCCAGCGTTTCCCAGAGGCAGACGCAGTACAACGAGGGCGGCAAGGCCGGAGTGACCGTCCAGCTCAACAACAACCTTGTTCAGAGCATCACGGTCAGCGAGATACGGTAAAGGTCACCTCTGATGCGGGGCCGTTGGCCCCGCATTCTTTTTTAGCAGCAACCCAGCCAGGGCCTCGTCCAGATGGGTGACGGGGATAAGCTCAAGCCCTGCGTCAAAGCGCTCCGTTGACAGAAACCCGCCTGAGGGTGCGCGCTCGCGGGAGCTGACGACGGCGGAGGTGAAGCCCAGGCGGACGGCCTCCTTCACCCGCAGCCCCAGCCGCGTCACAGGGCGAACCTCCCCGGCCAGCCCCACCTCCCCCAGCCAGCACGTTCCCGCGGGAAGCGCTTCATTCTTCAGCGCGGACGCAATGGCCGCGCAGGCTCCCAGGTCCGCGGACGGATCCTGGATGGAGAGGCCCCCGGCGACGTTCATGTAGAGGTCATGACCGCCTGTGGGAATGCCGCACCGCCGCTCAATGACCGCGGCCAGGAGCTGAAATCGATTCAGCTCAATGCCCCGCGCCGTGCGCCGCGGGTAGGGGAACACCGTGGGGCTCGCCAGGGTCTGAAGCTCCGCCGCCAGGGGCGTCGTCCCCTCCAGGGCCACCGTCATGGCCACTCCGGGGACCGCGGAGTCCGAACGATTCCAATAGAGCCCGCTCTTGTCCTCCACAGGGACCAGGCCGTCCTCGCGCATCTCGAAGACCCCCAGTTCGTCCGTGCTGCCGTAGCGGTTCTTCATCGCCCGCAGCATACGGTAGGAGGAGTAGCCCTCTCCGCCGAAGTTCAGCACCGTGTCCACCATATGTTCCAGCAGCATAGGGCCGGCCAGGCGCCCGTCCTTCGTGATGTGCCCCACCATCACCGCGGGGATGTTCCGCTCCCGCGCGGCGTCCACCACGCGCTGCGCCACGGCCCGTACCTGAGTCATGGTCCCCGGCCAGCCGCTCTCGCCCTCCGCCTTCATGGACTGCACGCTGTCCAGCGCGAAGAAGGCGATGTCCCCGCTGAGATTCGCCAGCGCGCCCTCCAGATCCGCGCCGCAGGAGAGGAGCAGGCGGTCCGAAGCCGCGCCGACGCGCGATGCGCGCAGGGCCACCTGGGCTTCTGACTCCTCTCCGGAGATGTAGAGCACGGGCTTCCCTCTCACCGCCACGCGGCCCGCGGCCTGGAGCAGCAGGGTGGACTTGCCGATGCCGGGCTGCCCACCAATGAGCGTCACCCCACCGGGCACCAGGCCGCCGCCCAGCACGCGGTCCAGCTCGCCGATGCCGGTAGATATTCTTTTGGGCGGCCTCACGTCCACGGCGCTGACCATCCGGGCAGGGGCCACGGTCCGGCCTCCGGAGGACGCGCTGGCAGGTTCCGGCGGCCGCTCCGCCACAAGCGCCCCCCACGCCCCGCAGGAGGGACACCGCCCCGTCCGCGTCATCGTAACGTGGCCGCACTCTCCGCACACATACCGTACCGCTCCCCGCAGGGCAGGACTCCCTGACACACTCATGTCCCCGCCTCCCTCATCGACGGACAGCCCGCCTTCCATGGACAGGTGGGACAATGTTCGTGGTTCGGGGCGAAATCCCCCACCGCGCCGCGGCGGGCCACATTCAGTATGCGGCCCCTCAGCGCGTCCCATTCCGTGGTCCGCCTCCGCTCAACGCGGCTGCCCTCCCGCAGGAACACCAGCCCCACGTCCACCGCATCACAGGTCCGGCCCTGCCGGAGAACCGCCTCCCGCACGACGAGGGCGTAGAAGTCCAACTGCGCCTCATAGAGCCCCGGCGGGGCCTTACGGCTCAGCGTGATCTTATAATCCACCACGCGCCACAGCCCCCCGCCGTCAGACGTTTTCTCACGCCACACCAGGTCCATTGCCCCGGCAAGAGTTACGCCCGATGGCGCCAAATTCAGACGAAAAGCGGCCTCGCGACGCGCCCCCAGAGCCAAGGCGTCCCTGACCGCTCTCCCCGCCTCCGAGCCTTTGAAGCAGCGCAGCCACTTCCCCAGCTCCCCGCGGGCCTTTTCGTCTCGCCAGATATCCCGCAGGTAGGAGGGCAGGCGGAGGACCACCCTTTCGTCCGTCAGCCAGGCCTCCAACTCCGCCTCGTCATCGCCGCCAGGAGCGGAGGGCCAGCGTGCCAGGAGCCAGTGCGCCAGACTGCCCAGCTCCGCGCCCCCGCGTCCCTCCTCCGCTAAAAGATCGCGGTCCGGACTCTCCCACCGCAGGTCGAGCCCCTGGCGGTAACGCCGCCGCCACGCCAGCGGACACCACTCAAACATCGCGAAGGACGTGGCCGAGAGCTGGCCAAGCGTAACCCCCTTCGAATCTGGCAGGGAGGCGCGGCAGACAGAGGGAGCCGCCGTCGAGGGCCCCTCCTCGTCCCCGCCTTCCTGATTTGTGAGAGAGGCTTCGGGGAACACCAGCGTCACTGGCTCCTTGAACCCCTCCGGGGCCACGCCCCCGTCCACGGGGGGACACTCTCCCCGCTCCGCCATGTGCTCCAGGAACAGTGAGGTCCAGGAGCCCTTTTGAGGAAACAACAGCCCATCCTTCTCCCCCAGCAGGCCGCAGACCACCAATCCATCCCGGGCACGGGTGGCGGCAACGTAGAGGAGCCGCATGTCCTCCTCAAGCTCGCCCTGGCTGGTCAGCAGCCCGTCCCACGCCGCCCCCTGAAGGAACGGTCCCTCCTCCCCGCCCGCCAATTCGTCCGGCAGGGTGGAGAAGACAACTCCCATGGCCTTGGAGGGGCGAAGGGAACTCTCCCGCCCCCCTCTCCGCGCCGCCGTGTCGAAGACCGCGACGACGGGGTATTCCAACCCCTTGGAGGCGTGAATTGTGGAGAGCAGGACGGCGTTCACGCCGCTGCCGTGCCAGGCGGGCTCCTCCATGACGACACCCTGGCGGAGGGCGTGGGCCATCCAGTCCGCGCAGGCCGCCAGGCTCGACGTACCATCCCGCTGGAAATCCCGCGCGATAGCCAGGGCCCGCCGGACGTTGCGCAGAACGCGCAGGCGTTCCTTTTCCTTATAGTGTCGGAGCCAGCGCCGGTCACGGTCAAAAAGGGCGAGGAGCCCCTCCGGCCCCTGTTGCTGCCCCACAAGGGAGAGACGCTGAAGAAGATCGAAGGCACCGGGCAAAGACGCGCGGACGACCTCAATGGGACGCATCGGGGCAGCAGCCTCGCCCTGCGAAGGGACGCCCATGAGCGCCAGACATCTCTCCGCCTCCGCCTTTGAGACCCCGGAGAAGGGCGAGAACAGCCAGCCAGCCACCGCCGCGTCGTCCGTGGGGTCCGACGCCGCGCGGAGAAGGCAGATGACGTCCTCCACCTCGCCCCGCGCAAAGTATCCCCGGCTGAGGTCCTGGACGGCAGGGACCCCCTCGGCCGCAAGGACACGTTCCAGCAGGTCGTGAGTCCCGCGGCTGCGGACCAGGACAGCGAAGTCGGAATAGCGTACGGGGCGCAGGCCCCGTTCCTCCTTGTCCCACACCGTCCGGCCCTCCGATACCCAGGCCACAATCCGACGCCCCAGCTCATGAGCAAGGCGCTCCCTCGCTCCCGTCAGGCCGCGCCCCTCCCTCACGGACAGCAGGACGGAGAAGGGGGGGATCGTCCCCCCGCTGCGCTCCTCCTCCGTGGGGGCCGGGGAGAGGGGCTCAAATTTGAGGCTGGCCAGGGCTCCTGACGCGCCGAGTCCCTCCCGCCAGATATGAGCGAAGAGGCCGTTGAGGCGTTCCAGCAGCGCCGCGCGCGTCCGGAAGCTGACGTCCAGCTCCACCCTCGTCCCGGCCTGGCTGATGGTTGCGGCAAAAAGGGAGGGCTCCGCGTGGCGGAAACTGTAGATGGACTGCTTGGGGTCGCCGACGGCGAAGAGAGAGACGCCCTCTCCGGCCAGGGAGCGGATCATATCAAACTGAAGGGGGTCCGTATCCTGAAACTCATCCACCAAAATGTGGCGAAAGGACCTCCCCTCACCACCGGACCTCAGCGCCTCCCGCGCGTGGAGGATCATGTCGGAGAAGGACAGGAGGCCCCGCCGCCGTTTTACCGCATCCCAGAGCCCCCAGGCCGTGGCACAGAACCTCAGCAGCGCAGCGTGCAGACGCCGTTCCTGATCCGTGAGAGGCTGGCCAAACATCGCGGAGGCCGCGGCCAGCCCGGCCTCGCCGTCCTGCCACACGCCAAGCGTCGTCCCCAGAAAATCCTTGACTTCCTTCAGGAGCTTTGTGTTGCCGCCCTTGAGCCTCACTTTGTCCGTCGCGTAGAGATAAAAATCCCGGAGGGCGGGCTCGTCGGGCTCCAAGCTCATCCTTTCAGCCCACTGTCCGCAGAACGCCGCCAGCAGTGTGTCAGCGCTCCCCACCTTGCCGTCCGCCCCCCTGGCCCGGATGTCCTGCCCCAGAGCGTCAAACACCTCTGCCCATGTGTCCCAAGCCCGGCGCCACGCCGCGCGCAGAATGGTCAAAATGGGCCCCTGCACGGCCGCAAACAGGGGGCCGTCGTCCTTTTCCTCCTCTAATCCCCAGCCCAACATCTGTTCCCAGCGATGCCCCAGGGAAGCGTGCAGCTCCGCCGTTTCCCTTGCCAAGGCGCCCAGCTTCTCCGCGCCCCAGCGCCCAACGGCCGCACTGAGGGTGGGGTCCCCGTCCAGCGCAGCCGCCGCCCTTTGCAGGGCCGTATCCCCATACGTTGAGGCCAGGGCGCTCATATTCGCGAACTCCACGCCTTCCCGGATCCTATCCCAAAACCGTTCCTCCTGCGGTCCCGAGACCACCGCGGCGCGGGGGTCCACGTCAAGCGCCAGTCCCGATTCGCGGATCAGGCGCGCCGCGAAGGAATGGATGGTCGATATCCAGGCCTCAGTGAAGCCCCCGGCGATGGCCTCCCTGCGCTCCACGCTCAGGCGCAATTGGGAAGGGGTATCCATCAGCTCCCGGACACGCCTCTCGATTCGGCCTCTCATCTCGCTGGCGGCCGCCTCGGTGTAGGTCAGCGTCAGGATGTCGCGCGGGAGGAGATCCGCCCCCGCCAGCAGCAGGCGGGCATAACGACTGGAGAGCACCCAGGTCTTGCCCGTCCCCGCCCCAGCCCCGACGGTGATAATCCCGCCCTCGGCGGTGACGGCGCGGCGCTGCCCCTCGGGCGTGCCCTCCGGCAAAAGAAGGTTCTCCAAAAGTTCTACGCTCTCAGCGTCCCTGCCCATAGCCCTGGAACCTCTCCATCGCCACGCCCATATCCTCATCGGACAGCAGTTCGGGCGTGCCCATCGTCCGGGCACGGCAATAGAGCTCACAGACGAACTCCAGCTCCTCCGCGACGTTGAAGGCATAATGGATATCCGGCCCCGCGGCCAGCAGGCCGTGGTTTCCCAGCAGCACGGCAAATCGTCCCTCCATACCATCGCGGGCCGCCTGGGCCAGCAACTCCGTGCCAAAGGGGTAGTACGGGATACAGCGGACGTAAGGCCCCTCCAGGGGCTTTCCGGCGGTCCCGGCCAGCGCGGCCAGGTAGTGGATTGGGGGAAGGCCGTTCGCCTGCGCCTCCCGCGTACAGGCCAAGGCCGTGGCGAAGGGAGAATGAGTATGGACGACCGCCGCGACGTCAGGCCGCCCATTGTAGAGCATGCGGTGCATGTCGGCCTCGCTTGAGGGTTTGCGCTTCCCATCGACGACGCGCCCCTCAAGGTCCAGCACGGCCACGTCCTCCGGCGAGGTCTCAAAGTAGTCCATGCCCGACGGGCTGATGGCAAGGAGCCCCCGGCCGCGGTTCAAAACGCTGACGTTGCCTCCTGTTCCGCGGGTGAGTCCGTGCGTCAATAGTCTCTGGCCGTACTCCACTACGGCCCTCCGTTCCTCAAGAAGCAGCATCCCATCAAGAAACGCCATGTCCCCGCCCCCTTTATAAATACACGAAGCTATTATAACTTAATCCCCTTCGGGAGCGCCTCGTTTGTAGGGATTTCTTTTATAATAGAGACAAGGGCCTGTCCCTCAAAACCTGAAAAGGAGCGATTGCCTTGAAACAACTTTACGCCACATGGCGCATGTCCTATATTGAAGCCCCCAAGCCGAAGAGCGGGGGCTGCATCTTCTGCGATTTTCCGGCGGAGCATCGGGATGAGCAGCACTTCATCCTCCACCGGGGCAAAACCTGTTTCGTCATTATGAACCTCTACCCTTACACCGCCGGGCACGTCATGGTCATCCCCTTTCGCCACACCAACGTCTACGAGTCCCTGACGGACGAGGAGGCCCTGGAGATGCACCAGCTCACGTCCCATGTGGTGACGGTGCTCAAACGGGTGATGAGGCCCGACGGTTTTAACATGGGCATCAACCTTGGGGAACCGGCCGGGGCCGGGGTGGCCGGGCACCTCCACCGCCACATCGTGCCGCGCTGGGCCGGGGACAACAACTTCATGCCCGTTCTGGCGGACACCCGCGTGCTCTCCGACGCGGTGGAGAACACCTACCGCCGCCTTCGCGGCGCGTGGGATATCCACGATGAAAAATGAGTCGGCCTCCGGGCCGGAATTCCTCCACTATCTGGAGCCTGCGGGCCCTGTAAGCTATCAGGAGAAAATCCAGCGCTCCCTTTTCATCGGCCTGGCCGAGCCCTGCCATGATGAGGCGGAGGCGCGGGAACTCCTTGGCCGGGTACGGGCCGAACACCGGGACGCAACGCACAACTGTTGGGCGTACCTCCTCGGGCCCACACCGGAGGTCGAATACAGCTCCGACGACGGCGAACCCTCCGGCACGGCGGGACGTCCTATCCTGGGCGCGTTGCGCCGGAGCGGTTTGTTTAACGCCATCGTCATCGTGACGCGCTACTTTGGCGGGGTCAAGCTGGGGGTGCGCGGCCTGATCGAGGCCTATGGCGGCGTGGCCGCACGGACGCTCAACAGCATGGAGACCGTGGAGTGCGTGCCCTCCTGTCCCGTCACCGTGCACCTGCCCTGGCCAGCCGTCGGGATGGTCACACACCTGCTGGAGGGGCACAGGGGCGAGGCCCTGGTGTGGGATTATGGCGAGGGCGGCGGCACCTCTCACGGCATCTCCGTCACGGCTCGCGTGCCCTGCGTTTCCGTTGAAGGCCTGCTGCGCGCCCTGGAGGGCCTTCAGGCGCAGGGGACAATCACCGGATGGCGGACAGGCGGAGAGGGACAGCCTCAGCCTGCCACATAAACTGTGAGTTTTAACTGGAATGTAAGTTTAACGAGAGGAGGACTTGACAAAATAGAGGAAAAGAAAAACAATCAAGTCATGAGGTGGGTATCGGCTCAGAATTATCCGTTTAAGTTAGGAGGCCTATCGAGTATGCAGCAGAAGAACAGTTTTTGGAGGTCTTACCGTTTTCCCCTGATCCTGCTGGCTGCCATTGCCCTGGGGTGTGTGGCCGGGGCGAAGATGGGCGGGGATGCGCTGGTGTTCAAGCCGTTGGGCGATGTCTTCATCAACGCGATGTTCATGATCGTGGTGCCGCTGGTCTTCACAACGGTCTGCGGCGCGGTGGCGAATATGTCCTCGATGAAGCGCCTGCGGAACGTCATGGGCTCGCTGGTGGCTGTGTTCCTGATCACGGGGGCCGTCGCGGCGGCCGTCATGGTCATCACTGTGAAGGCCTATCCCCCCGCGGAGGGCGTGCAGATCACCCTAACCCAGCCTGAGAGCTTCCAGCCCCTCAGCACCCCGGACCAGATCGTCAAGGCCCTCACCGTCAATGACTTCCCAGAGCTCATCTCGCGCAGCCACATGCTGCCGCTGATCCTCTTCTCCATCCTCTTCGGCATCAGCCTTCAGATGCTTGGGGAGAAGGGACGCTCAGTCGCCAGGACAATCAACGTTCTGGGCGAGGCCATGCTGAAGCTCGTGGGAATTATCATGTACTACGCGCCCATCGGGCTGTTTGCCTACTTCGCGGCCCTTGTGGGGGACTTTGGCCCCAATTTGCTGGGCTCCTACCTGCGGGCCATGATCGCCTATCACGCGGCGACGCTGGGCTACTTCTTCATCGCTTTCACGCTGTACTCCGCATGGGCGACCAGCGGCAGGGGCGTCGGGACGTTCTGGAGGAACATCCTGTCCCCGTCGCTGACCGCGCTGGGCACAGGCAGCAGCGTCGCCACCTTGCCCGTCAATCTGGAGGCCGCGCACAACATCGGCATCCCCGACGACATCAGCGAGGTCGTCCTTCCCATTGGAGCCACGGCCCACATGGAGGGTTCCTGCCTCAGCGGCATCTTGAAGATTACCTTCCTGTTCGGCATTTTCAACATGCCCCTCGATGGCTGGGGGACGATCACCAGCGCGGTGGCGGTGGCGGTGCTGAGCGGCATCGTGCTGTCCGGCATCCCCGGCGGTGGGCTGGTGGGCGAGATGCTCATCGTCAGCCTCTATGGCTTCCCACCCGAGGCCTTCCCCATTGTCGCAACCATCGGCTTCCTTGTGGACCCTGCGGCCACGATGGTCAACGCAACGGGCGACACCTGCTCCGCCATGATGGTGGCGCGCATTGTTGAGGGCAAGGGCTGGTTTGAGCGAGGCCGGCATGCACTGACAGAGGCGGCTTCGGCCCAGGCTGGG
>JAFUYV010000062.1 GCA_017476945.1 Fretibacterium sp. | reverse complement strand
GGCTCCCTGCACGCCCGCGCCGTGATGGGGGGCGCCCTTCTCGCGGGGGTCGCGGGCATGGGAGAGGGGCTCTACCCAGGGCGGCGCTGGGGGACCGGCTGCCTGCTCATCGGCGCGTTGTGCGCTCTCCTGGGGCCGTCCATCCACTTCATCCGCTTCCCCGACGGGGAGTATGTCTACCTGATGCCATCCGTCTCCTTCGTCCTGACGGCGTTGTGGTTCTTCGTCTTCCTTTTGCTCTTCCGCTACCTGGACGGCGTGCCGGGGCTGGTGGGCCACGTCCTGGCCGTCACCTTCGCTCTGATGCTCATGGCCTCCCTGCTGACGGGGGGGCTCCCCTCCCCGCATGAGGGCTCCGGAGCCTTCTTCATGTCCTTCGCCGGACTTGTGCTCCTTGGAGCGTTCTGGAGCCGCTTCGGCAACGCCTACCGGCAGGCTGGGCGGGCGCTGGCCTCCCTGTGGGGCATCCTGGTCGCGGGGACCGCTATCCTGGGGAACAGCAAGGGCATCGTCTTCAGCTCGGTCTTCTTCCTCTCCCTGGGGCTCTTCGCCATCCCCATGATCGAGCTGGCCCTGTATGGGATCAGCCGGCTCCTTACGGACAATGCCTCCAGCGGCACGGAGCGCCTGTACCAGCGCATGATCGCCCGGGGCCTGGAACATCCTGACGCCGTCCGCTTCGTGGCGGGGGTCTGCGCCCTGCTCAGCGTTGCGGCCGCCTTGCTGCAGTCCCCCCCGGTTTACGTCGCCTGGATTTGCTGGGGGCTTGCGGGGCTCTGCGCCCTGGCCGTCGTCCTGCCCCTCCTCCGGCGGAGGAGAAACTCCGCGATCCCGGAGGACAAACCGGTGCTCTGGGGAGTCCCCTTCGACAACGTCTCCATGAACTATGCGGTCTCACGGGCCCGCGGCCTGGTGTCCACTCCCATGGACGAGGGTGCTCAGCTCATCGCCACAGTCAACGCGCTCGGCATGGAGAAAGCCGTGCAGGACAAAACCTACCGCGGCATCCTGCAGCACGCCTCAATGGTGCTGGCTGACGGGACGGGCCTCCTGTGGGGGATGCGCCTTCTGGGGATGCCCATCCAGGAGAGGGTTGCCGGCATCGACTTTGCGGAGCAGGTCTGCCGCACCGCCTCGGTCGAGGGCTGGCCGGTCTACTTCCTCGGCGCCAAGGGCGACACAGCCGCGACGTGCGCCGCCGCTCTGTCCGCCCGTTATCCGGGGCTCACCGTCGCCGGGGCACGGGATGGATACTTCGACGTGGAGGACGTGAGCGTGCCCGACGCTGTCGCGGCAAGCGGCGCGAAGGTCCTGCTCGTCGCGATGGGACTTCCCCGGCAGGAGAAGTGGATCGCCGCGCACAGGGGGCGCCTTGGCCCTCTCCTGGCCGTCGGGGTGGGAGGAGCGTTCGACGTCTTCTCCGGCCGACTCTCCCGCGCGCCGGTATGGGCCCAGAAGATCGGAATGGAATGGCTCTACCGCCTTCTTCAGGAACCCGGCCGCTGGAGGGAGGACCTGCGCCTCGCCGCCTTCGTCCTCCGCGTGATGGCGGCAAAGCTCAGGTTGTACCCCATTAAGGACGCCCCCCGGTGAAGCTCCTCATCCTGACCGTGGGCAAGCCCAAAGAGAAGAGAATGGCCGCGCTGGCCGGGGACTACCTTGCCCGCATACGCCCCTCCGGGCTCGTGGGGGTGGAGCGCGTCCCCGACGCCGCGGCGCGCTCCCCAGAGGAGGCGATGGAGCGCGAGGGACAGGAGCTCCTGCGCCGCATCCAGCCCCGCGACCGCGTGCTTCTTATGCGGGAGGATGGAGCCGAGCACACCAGTTCCTCGTTTGCCGCCCTCTTAGCCTCTGAGCTGGAGCAGGCCGCCGGACGTGTGATCCTCGTCATCGGCGGCCCATGGGGCGCCAGCGCGGCCGTGAAAGAACGGGCGAATGTCGGGCTGGCCCTGTCGCGCATGACCTTCACGCACGAGATGTGCTTCCTCTTCCTCGCGGAACAGCTCTACCGCGCTTTTTCCATCCTGCGGGGGACGGGGTATCACCACTAAGACCCCGCGCCTCATCCTCAAAGTATTTCAAAGGTTATGTACAGTAGAGGAAATAAAATATGAAAGGAAATGGCGCGCCTGGGGCGATTCGAACGCCCGGCCTACGGCTCCGGAGGCCGTCACTCTATCCACTGAGCTACAGGCGCGCGTTGCGGCACTGGCCGAAAACTGACTAACTATACCATAAACTGGAAAAAAATCAAAGTCCCATTTTGGACTTTCTATGTCGGGAAGGGAGCGCGAAGGATGGCTACGATTATTTTGGTGGATGACCACAAGCTCTTCCGGGAGGGGCTGAGGAAAATCCTGGAGGCGGAGGACGGCCTCAGGGTCTTGGGAGAGGGCGGCGACGGCGAGGAGGGCCTTGAGCTCGTCCGACGTTATCACCCTGACATCCTGCTTTTCGACATTCGGATGCCCCGGATGGATGGGGTGCAGCTTGCTCAAAAGCTGCGGGAGCTCGGCCTGAAGCCCGCCGCCGTCGCCGTCAGCGCATACGACGACGGGGACACGCTAGCGGAGCTGTCCGCGGAGGGCGTCCGCGGCTTCGTCCTCAAATCGTCGGGCAGGAAGGAGCTGCTCGACGCGATCCATGCCGTCCTGCAAGGGGAGCTTTACGCCGACCCCCGTGTTGCCGGGAAGCTGATGGCCCACCTCTCCAACAACAGGCCCCCGGACAACCTGATTGAGGCGCTCTCCCCCAGGGAGAAGATTATACTCTATTGGATCGCGCAGGGGTACAGCAATCAGGAGGTGGCAAAGCAGACGGTTCTCTCGGAGAAGACGGTCAAGAACCACGTCAGCCATATGCTGAGGAAGCTGGGCCTGAGGGACAGGACACAGGCTGCCGCCATGGCCTGGAGGCTGGGTTTTGCCCAGACAAGCCTGGAGACGCTGAGGGCGATCAACGGAGGCCGCCTTTAACGGGGGCGTGCCAAGCGCCGCCTGCACGCCTGCCCCGCGGAAAAAGTGAAATGGCCAACGCCCTCCCCATTGGCCATTTCACTCAAGCCCGCCTTAAGGAACTGTTTTAGTCCTCGTGTTTTTCCGTCGGGATGACCGCCATGCCGTGCTTGGCGCGGTAGTCGTTCAACGCGGCGTGAATGGCCTCCTCCGCCAGGACGGAGCAATGCATCTTGATGGGTGGGAGCCCATCAAGCGCCTCCGCAACGGCCCTGTTGGTCAGATCCCAAGCCTCGTCCACGGTCTTGCCCTTAATGAGCTCCGTCGCCATACTCGACGAGGCGATGGCCGAGGCGCATCCGAAGGTCTTGAACTTGACGTCCTCAATGACGCCAGCGTCGTTGACCTTCAGGTAAATTTTCATGATATCCCCACACTTGGGGTTCCCCGCCTCCCCAACTCCATCGGCGTCCGCGATCTCCCCGACATTGCGCGGGTTGGCAAAGTGGTCCATAACCTTCTGACTGTAGTCCAGTGCCATACTCTATTCCCTCCCCCAAGAAATCCGTAAAATCAGTTTTCGCCCCGCTGCTTCAGATAATCCTCCCACAGGGGGGACATCGCGCGCCGTCTGGCCACGATCTCCGGCAGCACCTCCAGGACATAATCAACCTGCTCCTCCGTCGTCATGCGCCCCAGGGTCAGGCGCAGCGAACCGTGGGCCAGCTCATGAGACAGTCCGAGGGCCAGCAGGACGTGCGACGGGTCGAGTGACTCGGAGGAACAGGCGCTCCCCGTCGAGCCTGATATGCCCTTCACGTCCAGGTCCAGAAGCAGCGTCTCCCCCTCCACGCCGATGAAGCTGAAGTTCACGTTGTTGGGCAGACGCTTTTCTCCGCGGGCCCCGTTCAGCTTCGCGTGCGGGATGCGCGCCAGGATGCCGTCAGTGAGCTTGTCGCGCAGGGCAGAGATGCGCGGCTGATCCTGGCTCAGGCGGGCCTTCATGATCTCAATGGCCGCGCCCAGTCCGACGATCCCCGCGACGTTCTCCGTGCTGGCGCGCCGCCCGTGCTCCTGAGCCCCGCCGTGCATGAAGTTCTCCGGCCTGAGCCCCTTCCGCAGGTAGAGAGCTCCCGTCCCCTTGGGCCCATACATCTTGTGGGCGGACAGGGAGAGCATGTCGATGTTCATCGCCTTGACGTCAATGTCCAACTGCGCCGCGGCCTGGACGGCGTCCGTGTGGAACGGGATGCCGCGCTCGCGGCAGAACGCCCCGATCTCCGCCACGGGCTCGATGGTCCCCACCTCGTTGTTGGCGAACATTACGGACACCAACGCCGTTTTGTCCGTGACGGCGGCCTCAAGGTCGTCCATCCGCACAAACCCCTCGGAGTCCACCGGCAGGTAGGTGACGCGGAAGCCATGGAGTTTCTCCAGGTACGCGGCCGTGTGGAGGATGGCGTGGTGCTCGATCTTCGTCGTGATGAGGTGGTCCTTCCCCGCGGCGCGCGCCTTTTCCAGCGTCCCCTTCAGCGCCCAGTTATCGGCCTCAGTGCCGCTGCTGGTGAAATAGATCTCACCTGGCTCCGCGTTCAGGGCTGCGGCGACCTGCCCGCGCGCCTTCTCGATCGCCTCACGGCTCTTCCGCGAGAAGGAGTAGACAGACGACGGGTTCCCAAACATCTCCGTAAAGTAAGGGGTCATCGCCTTCAGGACCTCCGGGCTTGTCGGCGTCGTGGCCGTATAGTCCATATAAACGTTCTGCATTGTGCGTCCTCCGTTCCCTGCTCTGTTTATTTCTCGATGGGGGCGGACTGGCGTTTCAGCGCCCGCTCCCGGGCTTCCTCCCGTTCAGGCTCGGACTCATCCGCCTCCAGAAGGGACATTTTATCCTTCAGGATGTCCTCAAGCGTCGTCTCCATCAGGATATCGTCGATGGAGCCCTTGACCTTGCGCCACAGCCTGAAGGTCGGGCAGGTCGGGGCGTTGACGCAGCCCTCCTCCATTTGGCAGTCCCCGAACACGATGGGTTCCCCCAAAGCCCTGATCACTTCGGCGACGGATATCTCCCCCGCAGGACGGGCCAGGAGATAACCTCCCTGCGCCCCCCGGATGCTCTTGAGCACGCCGCCCCGGCGAAGCTTTGCGAAAAGCTGCTCCAGGTAATTGAGCGGGATATTCTGCCGCTTGGCAATGTCGCTCACGGAGACGGGGACGTCCCCCTCCTGAGCGCACAGATCGGACAGCGCTCTCAGTCCATAGCGCGTGGTGGTTGACAGCTTCACTCCCTAGCCCTCCTTTCAGGGGTTCCAAAGCGACTAAAGCATAGAATAGCATATATTATTAACGTTATCAAGATTAAATTGCCCGACGTCAGGGCAAAGCCTATACCGCTCCAACCCCGGCAGGCCTGTATCACAGGACTACGATGCTGCCGCGAATCATCCCCATCCAGCAACTGTAGTAGAACGTACCCGCATCAGCGGGGGTGAAGTCAATGACGTTAGACCCCGTCTTGAACGTATACTCAATGCCATATTCCTGGATCAGCATCTTATAGTTGCAGCCGTTCACGCTTCCCTTCGGGGCGTCAATAACCCACCTCACCGGAATACCAGCCTGAACCGTAATGCTGGGGTACCGGCCGGAGGACAGGGTGCTGTTCACAACCTGTACACCATCCACTATCTCAGGCATCTTCTCCGCGGCAGGACCTCCAAGCGGCGCTGGCCCCAGAAAATCCCAGGGAGCGTAAATGCCGGCGAGTGCCCCGCCCTGGGAGAGCATCGCCAGCCCCAGGACGACGACCAGCACGGCCCCAACCGTCATCACCTGCTCCTTGAACCGCCTGCCCAGCGCGGAGACCGCGGAGCCCAACCCCAGCATCAGCGGCGCTGTCCCCAGGCCAAACAAAAACATGGAAAACGCTCCGGCAAACGGGCCGCCGGACGCCAGCGCCACGAGCCACATGGATTGCAGCGGTCCACAGGGCATGAACCCGTTGAGCAGCCCAACGATAAAAGGACGATGAGTTCCTCCCCTCGAAGCCCAGCCGGTGAGGAAGCGGGGCAGGCGGATTGTCAGACGGCGGAGCCACGGAAAAAGGTTAAGCATATTGATCCCCATAATAACCATGAACAGTCCCGCGATAATCTTTAACGTCCCCTGTAAAACTGTTGAGAGGCCAACTTCCGCCCTGCCGCCCATGAAAAGGCCAACCAACCCAAGGGCAAAGCCGATCGCCGCATAGGACAGGATCCGCCCCGCGTTGTAGGCCAGAGAGGGGAGAAACATATTCCGCCCCCGCTGCGGCAGGCTCTGCGCGAGATTGATGCCGCCGCACATGGCGACGCAATGAACAGAGGTGATCAGGCCGATGACGAAGAGCATTCCGTACCCCATGCCCGTATCCGCGAGGCGGTCGGGCGCCAGCAGGTTGAGGATCCCCGTCGACCGCAGCAGCACGTACAGGGAGACGATGACCGTCAACGTGCAGACGGTATCCACCAACTCCAGGCGGCCCGCCCTCTCCCCCACCGCCGCCTGATAACCCAGGTCTTCAATGAGCGCGATCATCTTCTCCACGGAGGTCGTGTTCTCATCGTAGAGGACGCAGGCCGTGCTGTCGTTGTAACTCACGCTGGCGCTGAGCACGCCCTCGGCGCGCCGCAGGCCCTTTTCAATTCTGTTCTGACGGTTGACGCAGCTCATGCCCCGAATGTTCAGTTTTATCTCCCTGTTCACCACAATGCCTCCTCTAATTACTTTTTGGAATGAAGACAGAGAATTTGCTGCCGCTGTCCCTCTCGCTCTCCACCGTGATTTTTCCCCCGTGCGCCCGCATGATCGCCCTCGCGATTGTAAGGCCAATGCCGGCGCCTCCCGTCCTGCGGGTTCGCGAGCGGTCCGCACGATAAAATCTCTCAAAAATATATGGCAGGTCCCCCGCCGAAATTCCAATGCCGTCGTCCTCAACCCGTATAACGCCATAATCCTTCGTGTCCTCTATGACGATATGCACGGTCCCGCCGCGTCTGGAATATTTAACCGAGTTGGACAGCAGATTGGCGATGACCTGCTTTATCCGCTCCGAGTCCGCAGGAACGGCGGAGACGGAACCTGTCACCCGGCCTTGCAGGCCCTTCTCATGAAGCTGGCTCTCAAAGCCTTTCATGACCTCCCCGGACAACGCCAGAAGGTCAACGTCCGCCTTGTGCAGTTCCATTTTTTCGTCCTCCACCTGGCGCAGCCGCTCCAGGTCGGAGATGAGGCCGGAAAGCCGCTGGAGCTCGCCGCCGCAGCTTTGCAGCCGTTCAGGTGTGGGGGCCCATACCCCATCAATCATCATCTCCATATACGAGGATAAGTTCGCAACCGGGGTTCTCAGCTCATGGGCAACGTCGGAGGTCAGGCGCTTCCGCATGGCCTCCTGCTCCTCCAGAGCTCCAGCCATTTGGTTCACCGCCTGCGTCAGCTCGCAGACCTCCTGCGCGTGCCCCTTCTCATCAAGCCGTATTGCATAATCTCCGCCCGAAATCTTTTTTGTTGCGGCCGTCATGTCAGCGAGCGGCCTCACGATGCCATTTGCCAAAAGGACGCCCAGGATGGCCGCCCCTGCCATGGCCACGCCGCCAACCGCGACAAGGATGCGGTTGAGCGTAGAGATAAAATGAAAGTCGTCCTCCCTCATGGAATAGGGGCTGTAATAGCTTATATCCAGATAACCCGTAATTGCGTCCTTCTGGGTCAGATCATAGCGGTGCGTCGTGAAGCGCCCCTTCAGGTCCGGCCGCTCCCTCCGCATCAAAATCGTGATCGAACTCATGACCTCATGGCACAAGCTCATGTCATGATTTTCCGCGTCCCACACGACGCGGCCGTCCCCGTCCAGCAGTTTTATGATGTAGCCGTCGCTCAGGGCGTACATACCCATGCCATGAACGTAGTCCGCGTTCCAGCCGGCGGAGCCGTCATATTGGCTGGAGATGTTCCGCGCTATGCCATCCGCCCCCAGCTTTTGCCGCTCCTCCACGTAAGCCTCGAACTGAGCGTTTATCAAAATATTGGCTGCTATGCTGATCAGCGAGATCGCGGCCAGGACCAGAAGCGCGAACCGCGTTGAGAGGATGGAGCGCAGGCTGCGCCGCCTCAATTTTCCCCGCCTCCAAACTTATAACCCATCCCATGGACAGTTTTGATGTAGACCGGTTTTCTTGGGTCCGTCTCGATCTTCTTTCGGAGGTTCTTGATATGGGTGTCGATCACCCGGTCGTAGCTGTCAAAATCCTCACCAAAGACAAGCCCAATCAGTTCATCCCGTGAAAAAACCCTCTGAGGATGCTGGATAAGGGCGGAGAGAAGCTTCCACTCGCTCGCGGTGAGGCTGAGAGCAACGCCATTTTTCCTTACCGCGCTGCGCTCAAAATCAATCTGCAGCTCGCCGCCGTTCCAGGAGAAATTTTGAGCCAAAGGCCCGTTGCCCGCACGGCGCAGAATAGCTTCCATGCGGGCGTAAAGCTCCTTTACGCTGAAAGGCTTTGTCATGTAGTCGTCAGCGCCGATATTCAGCCCGTTCAGCACGTCCTCCTCCTGGGTCTTGGCCGTGAGCATGAGGACCGGCACCCTGGAGCGCCCGCGTATCTCCCGGCAGACCTGCTCACCGGACACCCCCGGCAACATTAAGTCCAAAATCACAAACTGGATAGGCTCGCTCTGAAAGATTTTAAGGCCCCCTGCGCCGTCCTCCGCCGTGAACACCTGATAGCCCTGCTTCGCGATGTACGCGGAGACGGATTCACGGATCATCGGCTCGTCGTCCACAATCAGGATACAGCCTTTCGTCTTCATGACAGCGACTCTATTTCAGGCCGCTGGAGTGTGCAGCCTGAAGAGGTTCAACCGCAGCGCGTTCGTCACGACGCAGAAGCTGGACAGGCTCATCGCCGCCGCCCCGAACGTGGGATTGAGCTGCCAGCCAAGGAGCGGGATAAGGACGCCCGCCGCCAGCGGGATCCCAATCACGTTATAGAAGAACGCCCAGAACAGATTTTCGTGGATGTTCCTGAGCGTGGCCCGGCTCAGCCGCACAGCCGCGGGGACGTCGCTCAGGCTGCTCTTCATCAGGACGATGTCCGCCGCGTCAATGGCGACGTCCGTCCCCGCCCCAATGGCGATGCCGATGTCCGCGCGCGTCAGGGCCGGCGCGTCGTTGATGCCGTCCCCAACCATCGCGACCTTGCCGTCCTTCTGAAGGGTACGGATGACGTTCTCCTTTCCATCCGGCAGGACCCCGGCGATCACATCGTCAACCCCAGCCTGGCGTCCAATAGCCCTCGCCGTCCGCTCGTTGTCCCCCGTCAGCATGACCACGCGAATTCCCATGTCCCGCAGTTCTTTAATGGCCTGGGGGCTGTCCGCCTTGATCACGTCGGCGACCGCGATGATTCCCGCCAGGTTCCCGCCACTGGCGAAGAGCAGGGGCGTCTTGCCCTCCTCCGCCAATTCCTCCGCCCTGCGCGCCATATCCTCAGGCACAGAGGACTGGCCGCTGATGAACGAATAGCTGCCGCCGAGCAGCTTTTCCCCGTTCCGCTCCGCCGTCAGGCCGTTTCCGGGCAGGGCCTGGAATCCCGATACCGGGTCCGCGCTCAGGCCGCGCTCCTGGGCTTTCCGGATGACCGCCTTCGCAAGCGGATGTTCACTCCTCTGCTCCAGGGCGTAGGCGAGGGCAAGGAGCCCGTCCTCGTCCGTCCCCTTGGCGGGCACAATGTCCGTGACGCCTGGCTCGCCGGCGGTGATGGTTCCCGTCTTGTCCAGCGCGACGATGGCGGCTTTCCCCGCCTCCTCCAGCGAGACCGCCGTCTTGAACAGGATGCCGTTCCTCGCGCCCAGGCCATTACCCACCATAATCGCTACCGGCGTGGCGAGACCCAGGGCACAGGGACAACTTATCACCAGGACGGCGACAGCGCGGGCCAGGGCGACGCCAAAGGGCTCTCCCGCGAGCATCCAGCCCGCAAAGGTCAGAACCGCAATCAGGATGACGGCAGGGACGAAGACGCCGGACACCTTGTCCGCGACCTTCGCTATCGGCGCCTTTGTGGCCGCCGCGTCGCTGACCATCAGGATAATCTGGGAGAGCGTCGTGTCCTTCCCGACCCTCGTGGCCTCGCATTTGATGAAGCCGGACTGGTTCAGGGTCGCCGCGGAGACCGTGTCCCCCATGTTCTTGTCCACGGGGATGCTCTCGCCGGTCAGGGCCGCCTCGTTGACCGCGCTGCTGCCCTCGACGACAACACCGTCCACTGGGATGCTCTCTCCGGGGCGCACCACAAAGGTGTCGCCCTTCCTGACACGCTCAATGGGGACGTTTTTTTCCGCACCGTTCTCAATGATGACGGCCGTCTTCGGCGCCAGCTT
>JAFUYV010000061.1 GCA_017476945.1 Fretibacterium sp. | reverse complement strand
CTTGGACGCAAACGGTGGCGCGTTCTCCGTCGTCACCTGCACAGACCCTGATGCGACGCCGGAGAACACCCGCATTGATGGCTTTACCATCACGGGAGGAACAGGGACAGTAGGCGGTAGCGGCAATAAAAACAGCTATGGCGGAGGAATGTACATCATTGACGCCAGCCCGGCGGTGAGACAGTGCGTTTTTAAAGATAATGAGCTTACGGCAACATCGAATACTTATGGCGGCGGGCTTTATGTCGGGGGCGTCGGTGCCCCGGAGGTAATAAACTGTAAATTCTCCAATAATGTAACTAATATTGGCTTGGCCGCCGCAGGCGGTGGTGGATTGTATGCGGCGAAGGGAAACAATCTCAGGTTGATAAGTTGCATTTTTGAAAAAAACGCTACGAAGGGAACCCAAAGTCGGGGTGGGGGCGTTTTCCTTTACTTTGTGCTTGCCAGTACGGAAGTAAGAGACTGCATTTTTAGAGAAAATAAGAGCGAAAAACCGGGTGGAGGCCTGGCTATTAATGGCACGGGCACTTACCCTGATATTGTCAATTGCGCCTTTATTGAGAATGAGGCGGGGTCACAGGGTGGTGGAATACACTCTGGCCAGGGAAGCTTCGGAATTTTTCAGTGTACCTTTAAGGGGAACAGGGCTGGAACAAGTGGAGGCGGAGTGTACGCGGATGGGGGGCCGGCGTTCATCAATTGTACCTTCACGCAAAATGAGGCGACAGGCACAAAAGAAACAACTGGTGGAGGGGGAATATTTTTCGACAAATATAACAAGAACACGAAAGTGGTTCAATGTTCCTTTGTTGAGAACCGCGCCCAATATGGAGCCGATATTTCCGCTAACGGGGTTTCGAACTCTAACGAGACAGGCTATTTGCATCCTTTTATTAATTCTTATGTCTGGAATACGGGGGCGTTTGCTGAGAAGCCGTTTTATGTACGTGTGAACGCACAGAATAAAGACTATGTTCGGGCGAGACATTGTGCCTTTATGACAAATGCGGTTAATACGGTGGAGCACATCGTAAATTCTTCTGGCAACGTTGTTTTGGATGATGGGTGCGTGACAATATCGAGCGGTCGCCTTGAAGAGAAAGAATATGCGGTGAACGGGGTCCCTCACACTGTTTTCAAGGTGGTCGGGGTGGAGACGGAGGGTTCTAAACCCCTGACAGGCGAGAGCGTGGCGAATTTCAATGAGTTCATAAAAGAATTTGAATTTTACAAGAACAGTACGGAAAATTACATTGTAGATGAAGAAATTGTAGGTTTGGATCAGCTTGGCTATTCCCGGAACGTCGAAAGCCCGACCATCGGCGCCGTGGAACCCCTGGGCGTCAAAATTTTGACGGCCTCCCTCCCCAACGGCCAGGCCGGGGAGGCGTATTCCGCCACCGTGGACATGGACGCTGCGGGCGGCGCCCTTGTCCGTGAGCTCAGCGGCCTTCCCGCAGGACTGACCTTCGACCCGGCCACCGGTGCTGTCTCCGGCACACCAGAAGGCAGCGGGATCTACACGCTCACGGCGACGGCCACAGCCAGGGAGGGGGGCAGCCAGAACAGCACGTCAAAGGAGCTGACGCTCATCATCGCGCCCTCAGTCGCCGCTCCGGCCAGCATGACGCTGACAGCGGGGACGAACTACACGGCGGAGAAGGCCGTCTTTTCCGTCTCCTCCCTCAGCGTCAACAACTTTTCAAACGCCGATTATACCTGGGCAGTTGAGAAGGCGGACATCCCCGGTATGAGCGCGGAGTTCACAACCACTCCGGGCGAGCTCATCCTCAGCGGCACGCCCACGTCGGCGGACGATTACACCCTCACGGTCAAGGTGACGGCCCCGGCCGGCGATGGCGGCCTGTCCTCCACGGCGGATCTGAGGGTTATCGTTAACCCTGCTGACGTCAAAATCACGGCGTCCCTGAAGAACGGTTCGATGGGCAATTTCTTCTCGGAGTCCACCGCCCTCACCGTGGACCCTGCGGGCTTGAACTATACCTGGAGCATCACAAGCGCACCGGACAACGGCCTGAACTACTCCATCAAGGATGGAACGCTCAGCGCCTCCGGCACACCCAACAAGCTCGGCGGTTTCGACCTCAGCGTCACGGCCGCCAGCCCCGGCGGAACGGGCACAGCCACGCTGACTCACACCATCATCCTCCTCAGTTCTGACATCAAAATCACCCCCGCATCCGTGACGCTGCCATCGGGGACAGCGGGGAAGGAGTATACGGCTGCCGCCACCTTTACGATAAGTCCAGAGGCCAATTATCAATGGAGCGTCAGCGGGCTTCCCGCGGGCCTGAGCGGGAGCTTTTCGGCCAATGCGCTGACCATCACCGGCACGCCGCAGGCGTCGGGGAATTTCGTGGCGGCGGCCACGGCGAAGGCTGCCGGCGGGGAGACCACAGCCAGGCTGGACATCGACATCACGGCGCGGACGGCGCTGGACGTCGAGAACTCCTCCGCCTCGAACCTCCAGCAGCTCATCGACAACGCGGGGCGGTATGAGCTGGACAAAATCGAGAGCCTCTCGTTCCGCGGCGGCGGGAACCTGACCAGCCTCTCCGGGCTGGCGGCCTTTCCGAACCTGAAGGAGCTGAGGATCACCGGCTGCGAAAACCTGACGGAGCTGGACGCCAGCGGCTGTGAAAAGCTGGAGGTGCTGGACTGCTCCGGCAATGCGCTGACGTCGCTGAAGCTGGACGGCTGCGAGGGCCTGACGGAGCTGGACTGCTCCGGCAACGGGCTCGTCGAGCTGGACCTCAGTACGTGCGAGGGCCTGAGGAAGCTGGACTGCTCCGGCAATGAGCTGGCTCGTCTGGACGTGAGCGCGTGCGTGAACCTGGAGCGCTTGGATTGCTCTGGCAATAAATTGACCGTTTTGAACCTCAGCGGGTGTGCCGACCTGACATCCTTGGATTGCTCCGCCAACGCGCTGCCAAAGCTGGACCTGAGCGACTGCGTGAGCCTGGAGACGCTGGACTGCTCGGACAACCAGCTCGCGGCCCTGGCGCTGGAGGAGAACACGGCGCTGACCACGGTGGATTATTCCGGCCAGGCGCGCCCCAACGGTTTGACCGTCTCCACCACCGGTGTGGACAGTGTGGTCCACCTCAGCAGCTTTGTCGAGTCCTCGCTGGGCGCTTTGGACCGGGTTGACCAGGTGCTGTGGAACGGAAGCACCCCCGCCGTCTCCTACGACGGCACGACGGGCGTCGCTGTGTTCGCGGACGGCACGGCGCCAACATCCATCACCTATCGCTACGACACGAAGGCCCCGGCGGAAGCCGCCTTGGCGGGCGGCGAGGCCATGATGGTAACGCTCAGGGGCGAGGTGAGCGTCGGGAAGTACAGCGTTACAATCACCAGTTCGATGGGGGACCAATCGACCCAGGAGGGCAGCTCTTATAACGATCCGCTGTGGGTTTCTACGGTCCCATCCGGTTTGGATGTGCGCTGGGAAGCCGAGGGTTTACCCGAGGGGCTGACGATCGGCAATTTGGATGGGGATAGGTATTTAGGTCAGATCAGCGGCCACCCGACCCCCGTCGGGACCTACCTCATCACCGTCAGGGCCACGGCCAGCAAGGACGGCGTGTCCTTCTCGGACACCAGGACGTTTACCCTCACCGTCAACCCAGCTGTCACCATCACGACGACGTCCCTTCCTCCGGCCATTAGGGGCCTTGAGTATTCCACGTTGCTGGAGGCGGACGTGGCCGGCGACTCAGGGCGCAGTATGAAATGGCTGGTGAGGGGCAGCGACAGACTCATCTCCAAGGAAAAGGGCCTGTTGTCGCTCAGTGAAACGACGCTGAGCGGGAAGACGAGCACGACGGTCCTCGGCGGCAAACCCCTTTACGCTGGGATCTACACCGTTCACGTGGAGGCCCAGCTCACCAACGGCGGCGTCCTCTGCGTGGACTCCAGAGATCTGGAGCTGGAGGTTAAGGATATAACGGTCTCGCCCGCGCAGGTTGTCCTGCCCGACGCGACGGTGGGCCAGGAGTACTCGGCCACTCAGGCTCTCTCCGTCGCGCCGGAGGGCATGACGTACGAATGGGTCCTGGGCGGCGTCCCGGAGGGCATGACCTGCAAGATCTCGGGTGACGTGTTCTCCATCTCCGGCAGGCCCACGGCGAACCGCACCTTCCTCATCTACGCCTGGGCCGCGGTGGAAGGGGAGAGTTCCAACGAGGCGGTTCTGTCCCTCACCGTCAACCCAGCGGAGGTCTCCGTCACGCAGGCGAGCCTGAACCCGTCCTCCGCCACGGCGGGGGAGGCGTACTCCGGGCAGATGTCCCTGGCCGCCAGTCCCGCCGGCCTGTCCTACGCCTGGAGCGTGAGCGGGCTGCCCGGCGGCCTGACCTTCGACCCGGTGACCCACACCATCACCGGCACGCCGGCGGAGGCGGGGACCTATCCGTTGGTGGTCACGGCCACCGGCGGGGGCGGGGTGGGGAAGAAGACGGTCACGTTTGCCATCAAGTCCCCCTCAGGCGGCGAGGCGGGCGGCGGCCTCTCCCTGGCCGTCGACGCGTCGGCGGGCAGCGTGAGCGAGTTCGTCTCCAACCTGGGTGAGGCGCTGGCGAAGGAGGTCACGAAGCTGGAGGTCTCCGCAAATGAGAACATCACCGAGGTGGACCTGTCGGGCTCCGAGCTGCCCTCGCTGACGGAGCTGAACGTGAGGGACTGCCCGAATCTGACGGCGGTGAACGCCAGCGGCAATGAGTCCCTCAAGTCCCTGAACGTGAGCGGATGCGAGGCCCTGGAGACCGTCGACGCCAAGGGCAGCCCCGTGCTGGAGAAGGTGGACGCCAGCGGCAGCGAGAACCTCAAGACGCTGGACGTGAGCGACTGCGGCGCACTGACGGAGCTGAAGGCCGCGGACTGCGAGTCCCTGACGGAGCTGAAGGCCAACGACTGCGGCGCGCTGGAGTCCCTGGACGTGAGCGGCTGCACAAACCTGACGGAGCTGGACGTCAGCAGCAACAAGCTGGGGGAGCTGAACGTGAGGGAGTGCAAGTCGCTGACGAGCCTGAAGTGCTCCACGAACAAGCTGACAAGCCTGAAGGGCCTGGACGACTGCCGCCAGCTTCAGGAGCTGTTCTGCCAGGGCAACGGCCTTGCCGCGCTTTTTGTCCCCCGCAGCCTCTTCCCCTACCTGACGCGGCTGGACTGCGGCGGGCAGAAGCGGTCCGACCTGTCTTTCCAGAGGCAGGGAGACGTCTTCCAGGTGCGCATCGGCGCTTACACCCGCGCCTCCGTCGTTGCGGCCGAGGGAGCGGGCACGGTGCGGATCGCCGGCCTGGCGCGGCTCTCCGCGTCGGACTTTGACAACGTGACGGGTGTCGTGGGCTACAACAGCGCGGGCGGGGAGATCGCGGTCATCTATGACGTCGAGACGGGCGTTGCCAGCTTTGCCTCGGCCCCGGCTGCGGTCACCTATCAATATCGGACGGGCTTTGAGGAGGACGGCGCGGAGGTCCTGATGGACGTCTCCCTCACGCAGGGCGCGCCCGCGGACGAGGACAGGGACGGCGGCGAGAACAGCGATGTCTCCTCCAACAACGATGGCGGCGGGTGCGCGGCCGGGCTCCCGACCCTGGCGCTGCTGTTGCTCCCCGTCCTGGCGAGGAAGCGGGGCTGACGAATGGGCGTTTTCCCCCGCGGCCCTCAGGCCGCGGGGGGTTCCCCTGAAGGTCTTTTCGCCCTTCGGGGCAAGTTTCTTTCATATTTATAAGGAGGTCTTTCAAAGTGAAGACGAAGCGGATTGCGGTTTTTCTCCTGGCGCTGTGCGCGCTCCTGGCCCCGCCGGCCTGGGCGGCGGAGGTGGGGACGCTTGACGCGCTCAAGACGGCCCTTGCCGGCACGGACAGCACCGTCACCCTGACGGCGGACATCACCGTGACGGAGACGCTGAACGTGACGCGTGCGCTCACCCTTGACGGCAACGGCCACAAGCTGACGGGCAACGGCAGCGTCCGTATCCTGAAGTGCACGGCCGACGCCACCATCAAGAACCTCACCATCACGGGCGGGGTCGTGAACTCCACGGCCAACAGCAAGGCCAACGGCTACGGAGGCGCGGGGCTCTACGTGGAGGACGCCAGCCCGACGATCACGGGCTGTATCTTTGAGAACAATCAGTACACCTCGGACACCGTCAGCGTCTCGGACGGCCACATGGAGTGGGCCAACGGCGGCGGCCTGGCGATCGCGGCGACCCAGAGCGGCGCCTACACCCCCGCGGTGACGGACTGCACGTTCAAGGGCAACAGCGCCTACGGCTACGGCGGCGGGATGTACACCCACAGCGCGGCGACCAGCGCCGTCCTCAAGCCCACGGTGACGAACTGTACCTTCGAGGACAACACGGCCTTCAACGGCGGCGGGATGTACAACGGCACCATTGACACCAAGATTCTCGCAGAGGAGCAGAACGGCGAGATCGACATCACGGTGACGAACTGCACGTTCAAGGGAAACAAGACCGCGGATGGGAACAAAGGCAACTGGTACGACGGCGGCGGCATGGCCAACTTCGCCATCCACTCCGGCGGCAAGCTGACCACGACGGTGACGGGCTGCACGTTCGACTCCAACGAGGCCTGCATAGGCGGCGGCCTCTATAATTGGTGCCGGGAGGCCTGCGTCCTGAAGGTGACCGTCAAGGACTGCACGTTCACGGGCAACAAGGCGGTTGCGGCCAAGGACGGAACGAAGGCCTTCGGCGGGTCCGGCGGCGGAATTTGGAACGGCACCGCCAACAGCCAGACGAACGCTGAGTTAACAAAGGGCAACGATCTCACCGTGACGGTGGAGAACTGCACGTTCAAGGGCAACACGGCGGACACGAACGGCGCGGGCATCTGCAACGAGGCCGTGGGCGGCCCCGTGACCTCCACGGTGACGAACTGCCGCTTTGAGGGCAATGAGATCAGGAACACAGCCCCGGACGGCGCAAACCCCAACGCGCAGACCTACGGCGCGGGGATGTTCGACAGTGCCTATGCCGACAAGCTGACCTCGATGGTGGAGAACTGCACCTTCACGGGCAACAAGGCGGCCGCGGTGACCGGCGTGGAGACCCTGGGCGGCGGCCTGATGCTCCGTGACGACGGGGACTCTAAGCTGACCTCCACGGTGACGAACAGCACCTTCACGGACAACACGGCCACCTATGGCGGCGGGGTCTGCGGCTACAACGTCACCAAGGATACGGCGAAGGTCGTGAACTGCACCTTTGTGTCGAACACGGCCACGGCCGCTGAGGGTGGAGCGGAGATCTACAGCACCACCGGCACGCTGAACCTGGTCAACACGATCCTCTGGAACGAGAAAACCCCCTGCGTCAACACCTACAATGGCGGCTCGCTGACTCTGACGAACTGCGCTTACGGAGCCGGGGCGACCACCCTCACCGGCACGGACTGCGTGACGGACCTGAGCTGGAGCGGCCGCGCGTCCGCCAGCGAGACGGTGAACGACGTCGAGCAGACGTACTTCAAGCTCACCAACGCTGACGCCAGCCTCATCAGGGGCGGCGCCGGAAGCGGGGCTCCGTCGGTGGACCAGCTTGGCAGGGCGCGCAACGCCAACGCCCCCAGCATCGGCGCCTTCGAGTACATCCCGTCCTCGGCTTTCACGCCCATCACCATCACCCTGACCCAGGGCACAAACACCAAGGCCTTTGAGGTCACGGTGGCCCCCGCGGCCTCGGCGGACCTGGGCGGCAAGACGCTGAGCTCCCTGGCTTATACTGACGTCAGCGCGCAGGAGGCCGCCACGGCCATCAACTTCACCGGGACGACGGGAGGCGCCACTGTAACGTGGGCCGTGACGCCCGCCAACATGGCGAAGGTCTTTGACTCGGACGGCAATGCCGCGGCCAGCCTCGCGGTCCCCTCGTCGGGCTCGAACACCTATCGCCTTGCGGCGGTGAACGACCCGTCGGATCCGTCCTACTTCTACGCTGTGGACATCACGGTCTACGCCCCCGCGGAGGACCCCGTGGAGGAGGGCACGACGCTGGACCTGGGCGATGACGACTCCGTGACGGTCACCACGGTGGCCGACGCTCCAAAGTTGACAAAGTACGCCACTTCGGAGGACTTCAAGAGCGCCCCGGCCTACGTGGGGTTGAATCTGACGAGCGAGCAGAAGGACGCCCCGGTGATCTTCGCGAGCTCCCAGGACATCCCTCCCTTTGAGGCGGAGACCGAGAAGCTTGAAAACGTCTACCAGGATATCAAGAAGAACCTGGAGGACGATAAGGGGCTCAAGAACACCAACAACGCCAAGGAGAAACTGGCGGTTGTCTTTGTGCCGTTCACCGCGGTGAACGAGGGCGTCCACGTCATCGGCCTTGGCAAGCCAAAGGGCTTGAACAAGGGGGACAAGCCGTACGTCTATGTCCGCAAGCTGGATGAGGCCGACGTCAAAACAGCGGCAACCGACACCGACACGGGCGCCAGCGACACGGGCGAGCCGGCGGTGCTCCTGGACACCGAGGGGAACGTCGTTGACGGAAAGGAGTACGACGGAACGTCGGAGCTGAACGTGGCGGCCTACCTTGAGGGTGGGACGACGTACAATCAGTACATCACCGTCGAGGAGACGTCAGTGAAAAGCCCAACCAGCAACAATGGCAGCGGCGGCTGCGACGCGGGGCTGGGCGGCGGCCTTCTTGGGCTGGCCCTGCTGGGCGGCGCGGCCTTGTTGAAGCGATGGTAAACGGGCACATTCATTACAAGTGCGATCTAATCTGTTATAAAACCTCCTGAAATGGGATATCCCGCTGCCCTCCAAGGCGGCGGGATATCTTATCTAATCGCTCACGCCGCGGGGCTTATCCGAGCGCTCGCGCCGCGGGGCTGTTGAAACGGGTGGGAACCGAGCCCTGGCCGGAGGCCGCACCCGTCACGTCCAACCTCGCTTCTTGTGAAACAGCGCACCGTTCCGGCTCTTTGCGCCCCGCGCCCCCTTCAACTATAATAACCGGCATATCAACTTGGAGGTTGCGGGGGGTCCTGACCCCCCTGGCTTAAATCTTGAAGGGGGAGTGTTCTTTATGATTATCGATATCAGCGACATCGGGTCCGTCTTCTCCCAGATCGGCAGCCTGTTCGTGGCGGGGCTCATCCTGCTGTTTGTGCTTTCCATGGCCGTGCGCATCGTGCCGGAGTACCGGCGGCTGGTCCTCTTCCGCCTGGGGCGGCTGGTGGGCAGCCGTGGGCCGGGGATTGTGTTCATCGTCCCCATCATTGACCGGGCCGTGACGGTGGACCTGCGCATCCTGACGCTGGACGTGCCCGTTCAGGAGGTCATCACCAAGGACAACGTGGCCATCAAGGTCAACGCCGTCGTGTACTTCCGAGTGCTGGAGCCCTCCAAGTCCGTCGTCGAGGTGGAGAACTATGTCGTCGCGACCAGCCAGCTTGCCCAGACGACGCTGCGCTCCGTGGTCGGCTCCGTGGAGCTGGACGAGGTGCTGTCCTCCCGCGAGAAGATCAACCAGGAGCTCCAGAAGATTATCGACGAGCGCACCGACCCGTGGGGCATCAAGGTCAGCGCCGTGGAGGTGAAGGAGCTGGAGCTGCCGGAGGGGATGAAGCGCGCCATGGCCCGCCAGGCCGAGGCCGAACGTGAGCGCCGCGCCAAGATCATCTCCGCCGAGGGCGAGCTCCAGGCCGCCACCAAGCTCTCCGAGGCCGCGCGTCAAATGGAGGTCTCCCCCATCACGCTCCAGCTCCGCTACCTCCAGACCATCCGCGAGATCTCCGGCGACCGCAACACCACGACGTTCTTCCCCGTCCCAATGGACCTGCTCAAGCCGTTTGTCGACAAGGCGTTTGGCACGAAGGAGGGGCAGTGATGCCGCAGATGACCTTTGAGGTTGCGCCGGACATTCCGGATCGCCTTGCCCTCGAGAGCAGGGCCAGCCGCCGGACGCCAGACGCTCTTGACGCGATGGAAAGTAGAGTTTCAGGAGAAGGCGCAAGACGCGCTTCTGAGGTTGGACAGAACCGCAAGAGAACGTATCAGGCAGTATGTCCGGCGTCTGCGTGAATCCGACAATCCCCGCACAAAAGGTGCGCCGCTCCGTGGTTCGCTTTCCGGCCTTTGGAAGTATCGCGTTGGGGATTACCGCCTTGTCTGCCAGATAAAGGATGACGTCTTGATTGTCCTTGTCGTCTGGCTGGGGCCATAGGCGCGAGGTTTACCGGAAACAATAAATGCTATAGGAAAA
Organism: Fretibacterium sp.; assembly: GCA_017476945.1. Classification (GTDB taxonomy): domain Bacteria; phylum Synergistota; class Synergistia; order Synergistales; family Aminobacteriaceae; genus JAFUYV01. Next base: position 871 of record JAFUYV010000061.1, on the reverse strand, counting down.
ATTTGAGAATTTTGCTTAAGAAAGAGGTCTTTTTGATGCAGCACCGCACCGGGCGCGAACTGCGCGAACTATTTTTGAGCTTTTGGGAGGAGAAGGGCAGCCAAAGGCTCCCCAGCTTCTCCCTTGTCCCCGACGATCCCTCCCTGCTGTTCACCATCGCGGGGATGGTCCCCCTGAAGCCCTACTACCTGGGCATCAAGGAGCCGCCGCACCCCCGCGTCGCCACCAGCCAGAAGTGCGTCCGCACCAACGACATCGAGAACGTCGGCCGCACGGCGCGGCACCACACCTTCTTCGAGATGCTGGGCAACTTCACCTGGGGCAGCTACTTCAAAAAGGAGGCCATCGCCTGGGCGTGGGAGTTCCTGACAGAACGCGTGGGCCTGGAGCGAGAGCGCCTGTGGGCCACGATCTACCTGGACGACGAGGAGGCCTTTGAGGCCTGGAAGAAGGCCGGTCTGCCGGAGGATCGCATCCTGCGCTGCGGCCAGGACGAGAACTATTGGTTCATGGGCGACACGGGCCCCTGCGGCCCCTGCTCCGAGATTTACTACGACCGGGGCGAGAAGTACGGCTGCGGCAAGCCCACCTGCGGCGTCGGGTGCGACTGCGACCGCTACCTGGAGATTTGGAACCTCGTCTTCACGCAGTTCGACCGCCAGAAGGACGGCAGCCTGCCCCTTCTGCCTCACAAGAACATCGACACGGGCATGGGGCTGGAGCGCCTCGCGATGGTGGTGCAGGGCGTGGACACGGACTATGAGACTGACCTCTTCACCCCGCTCATCCGGCACACCTGTGCCCGCGCCGGGATATCCTATGGCAAGGGGGGGCGTAACGACATGGCCGTGCGCGTCATTGCCGACCACGT
>JAFUYV010000060.1 GCA_017476945.1 Fretibacterium sp. | reverse complement strand
TCGAGGGTGAGTATATCTGGGGCAACAAGGGCATCCAGGTGAACGGCGACCTGGCCGTGGACTTCAAGGTGCAGACCACGCAGGGGAGTTCCCGCATCGCGCGCGCCGCCTTCGAGTTCGCCCGCAAGAACAACAAGTACAACGTCACCATCGTGACGAAGGCCAACATCGTGAAGCTGGCGGACGGCAACTTCATCAAGTGCGTGCGCAAGGTCGGCGAGGAGTATCCGGACATCGAGATTCAGGAGCGCCTTGTGGACGCCATGAGCGCCAAGATGCTGGACCCGGAGTTCAACAAGGGCATAGAGGTCATCGTGCTGCCAAACCTGTACGGCGATATCGTGACGGACGTGGCGGCGGAGCATCAGGGCGGGCTGGGCACGGCCTCGTCGTCAAACATCGGCAACCGGTACGCGCTGTTCGAGGCTATTCACGGCACGGCGCCCTACCTGATGGAGCACGGCCGCGGGCACTACGCTGACCCCTGCTCCCTGATCCGCGCCGTGGGGATGATGCTGGCCCACATCGGCTACGGCGATAGGAAGGTCCTGCTGGACAGGGCGCTGGACGTCTGCACCGTCACGGAGCGCCGCGTCGTCCTGACCACGCAGCTTGAGGACGCCAGCACCGCGCAGTTCACGGATTATTTGCTTGAAACGATTGACCACCTGCGTTAGCTTTAGTAAAATATTTCACACATTATTCCATTTTTAAAGGAGGCTGTTTTCAATGTCTGATACCCCTTCGGGTATGAACGAGCGTTCAAGTTCCACCTTCATGATTGGTGCCCTGCCCTGGTGGCAGGCCCTCATCGCTATCGCCCTGTGTGCCATCCCCATGTACTATGGCTTCCAGTCCAAGAGCATGACCGGCACGTTCTGCTCCATCTTCGCCCTGGCCATCGTGTTCAATGAGATTGGCGAGCGCCTGCCCATCTGGAACGACTACGTCGGAGGCGGGCTCCTGATGTGCTTCTTTGGCGTGGCCATCATGAAGTACTATGGCCTCATCCCGGAGGCGGCCATCAACAACATCAACAGCCTGATCTCCGACGACGCGAACTATCTGGAGTTCTTCATCATCATGCTCATCACCGGCTCCGTCCTGGCGCTGGACCGCGACATTCTGCTGCGTTCCTTCCTGGGCTATATCCCGGCCATTCTGGGCGGTCTGGCGGTGGCGATGCTCTTCGGCGTGGCGGTGGCGGCGTTCTTCGGCGTCAGTCCGGCGGACGCGGTCATCAAGTACGTGCTGCCGGTCATGGGCGGCGGCAACGGCGCGGGGGCGGTTCCCCTGTCGGACATCTACCAGACCGTGACGGGCCAGCCCAAGCAGGAGTACTACGGCTTCGCCATCATCATCCTGACCATCGCCAACATCTTCTGCATCATCGCCTCGGCGTTGCTGAACCGGCTGGGCGACAGGATGCCCTGGATGACCGGCGATAAGAAAACCCTCATCCGCAGCGGCGCGAACCTGGCCCGCGACGACGAAAAGGTCAAGACCGGCACGACGGACATGGTGAGCGCGCTCCTGATCGCCTTCGCGGCATACAGCGTCGGCCGCATGATGAGCCGGAAGATCCTCCCCACGATCTTCGGCGCCTCCATCCACGCCTACGCCTACACCATTATTTTTGTCGTCATCCTGGCGGCGACCGGCAAAATCCCTGCCAGCGTCCGGGCCGGAGCTAAGCGGCTTCAGAGCTTTATCTCCGGTGGCACGGGCATCGCTATCATGGTTGGTATGGGCGCGGACTTTGACATTGGCGAGCTCGCCACGGTCATGAACCTCAGCAACGTCCTCATCGCCCTGGCGATCGTGATTGGGGCTATCATTGGCTCGGCGACGGTAGGTTATATCGTCGGCTTCTACCCCATCGACAGCGCCATCACCGCGGGGCTTTGCATGGCGAACAGGGGCGGCAACGGCGACATCGCCTGCCTGGGCGCGGCCAAGCGCATGGACCTCATCGCCTACGCGCAGCTCTCCTCCCGTCTGGGCGGCGGCATCGTGCTGGTAATTGCCTCGTTCATCTTCTCCTTCTGGCTGAAGTAAAGAGCCTGCCATCTTGGGAGAGGAAGCTGCCTTCAGGTGGTGGCTTCCTCCCTATTTTTATAGGAAACATCGTTGAGAAAGGTGGTTCGAAAAAATGAGAAAGTTCAGGACGGTATTCATGCGCGGCGGCACGAGCAAGGGCTGTATCTTTCACAAAGAGGACCTGCCGCAGGACCGCGGCGAGTGGGACAGCATCTTCCTTCAGGCGATGGGCGACCCGGACCCGAAGCAGATTGACGGCATGGGCGGGACCGTCTCGTCCAACAATAAAATCGTCATCGTCTGGAAGTCCCGGGAGCCGAACGTCGATATCGAGTACCTGGTGGGGCAGGTTATCGTTGGAAAGTCCCAGGTTGATTACAAGTCCAACTGCGGCAACATGACCGCCGCCGTCGCCCCTTTCGCCGTTGAGGAGGGCATGGTCCCGGTTGTCGAGCCCATCACGACGGTCCGTATGCTCAACAAGAACACGGATAAGTACATCAACGTCACCGTCCCCATCGACCCGGTCACACACACCTTCGCCCAGGACGGCGACTGTGAGATCGCCGGCGTGGACGGCACGGCGGCGGAGCTGAAGGTCGATTTCCTGAATCCGGCGGGCTCCAAGACCGGCAAGCTTCTCCCCACTGGCAGGACGCTGGATGTTCTGGATATCCCCGGCCTGGGAAAGATTGAAGCCACAATCCTTGATGTGTCCAACCCCCTTGTGCTGGTGAGGGCCGGGGACATTCACCTGAAAGGTACGGAGCTTCCCGACGAAGTGAACGGGAACCAGGAGAGCAGCGAACTCCTTGAGAAAATCCGCGGAACGGCGGCCTGTATCATGGGCTTCGCCAGGGACCTGAAGGACGCGACGGAAAACTCCCCCGCTGTGCCGAAGGTGGGCTTCTTCACCGCCCCCGTCTCCTACACGGACATCGAGAGGAAGCAAGTCAGGGCCGAGGGCATGGACATCTGCGCGCGGGTCATCTCCGTATTCAAGTGCCACAAGGCGTGCCCGCTCACGTCGGCCAGCGCCATCTCCGTCGCGGCGCAGTTGGACGGTTCCATCGTACAAAAGACGCTGGGCGCGTTCAAGGGTGAGACCGTCCGCATCGGACACCCCAGCGGCGTCATGACGATGGTCCCGACGATTGTAAGGCATGGGGACGACATGACGAGGGCGGAGGTCCCTGGCGTCGCCGTGCAGAGGACGGCCCGCCGCATCATGGAGGGCACGCTGTTTATCAGGAACTGATGTGAGGAAACGAAAAGGCGGAGAGCGCAATTGCTTCTCCGCTCTCCCCTTCATCTGTTGCTCTCAGGCGCAGAACCAGGATATATAAAAGCCCCCCACCCCATTTCAGGGCTGAGGGGGGCACTCCCCGCGATGTGAATGGTTTAATTTTTAGCCGATAACGAGCAGGACGTCTCCTGTGTTGACCGAGTCGCCGGAGTTGACGCGGACCTCCGTGACCTTGCCGGAGGCGGTCGCGAAGATCTCGTTCTCCATCTTCATGGCCTCAAGGAGCAGGACCAGATCGCCGTTGTTCACGGAGTCGCCCACGCTCACCTTGACGCTCAGGACCTTGCCGGGCATGGGAGCGGCGACGGTGGTGCCGCCTGCCGCAGCTGGGGCGGGAG
>JAFUYV010000059.1 GCA_017476945.1 Fretibacterium sp. | reverse complement strand
CCTCCGCCCCCTGCCCCCCCGCCCGGCGCAGCAGGGGCCCCCGCGGAGGACGGGCCGGCAGCCGGCGACGCGCCTCCTCCCGTCGCGTGCTCCTCCGCCGTGATGGCCTGCACGTTGGCCTCCCGGCTGACAGAGTAGCCCATCAACCCCGTCAGGGCCCCCAGGAACATGAAGGGGATGGTGGGCAGGCCGGGGATGATGGCGAGGGAGAAGAGCATCCCGGAACCGATGTAGAGCGGGCGGGGGTACTTTGTGAAGGCGGCGATGAGGTCGGGCCCCAGCTCGGAGGACGCGGCCGCGCGCGTGACGATGACGCCCATGGCCGTGGACATCAGCAGGGACGGGATCTGCCCCACAAGGCCGTCGCCCACCGTCAGCAGACTGTACTTCTGGGCCGCCGCCGCCACGTCCAGCCCCTGGCGGAACACGCCCAGCGAAAGCCCCCCGACGATGTTGATGGTGGTGATGATGAGGCCCGCGATGGCGTCCCCCTTGACGAACTTCGAGGCTCCGTCCATGGCCCCGTAGAAGTCCGCCTCCTTCTGCACCTCCAGGCGACGCTGCTTTGCGCCCTGTTCGTCGATGGTGCCGGAGTTCAGGTCGGCGTCGATGGACATCTGCTTGCCGGGCATGGCGTCGAGGGTGAAGCGCGCCGCAACCTCCGCCACGCGCTCCGCGCCCTTGGTGATGACCATCATCTGGATGATGACCAAAATCAGGAACATGATGATGCCGACGACGTAGTCGCCGCCGACGACGAAGTTGCCGAACGCCTCGATGAGCTTGCCGGGGTTGCCCGTCAGGAGGATGAGGCGCGTGGTCGAGACGTTCAGGGAGAGGCGGAACAGCGTGGCGATCAGCAGGAGCGTCGGGAAGATGGAGAGGTCCAGCGCGCGCTTGACGTAGAACGTGACCAGCAGCGTCACGACGCCGAGGGTGATGTTGAAGGACAGAAAGATGTCGATGAGCCATGTCGGCAGGGGAATGACCATCATGACGATAACAAGAATCATCAGCAGGGCCACGCCGACGTCGGAGTAACTCTGTATCTTTTTCTTTATGGAACTCATCGAGCCCGCTTCCCCGGCCACCGTTTCCCCTCCCCCATGCGCCGCGGCACGTGGACGCATCCGCCCATGTTTTGTCTATTTTACACGAAAATCTCCAAAAACGCGACGCTGGTTAAGTCAGGAAGGCCATCCCACAGAGGATGAGCCCGGCGCACGCAAGGGCAAACGCCACGTCGTACCACCGCACGCTGGGGACGGTGTAGTACGTCCTCCCTGCGCCGCTGCCGTCGAAGCCCCTGGACTCCATTGCCATGGCGATGGCCTCAGACCAGCGCACGCTGTTGACCAGCATTGTGAACGCTGGCTTCAGCGAAAAAATACCCGCGTGGATGTTCCGTACGGCAAAGGCGGTCCGCACGTTCCTCAGCTCCCGCGCCATGTTGGGCATCAGGTTGAACGCCGCCAGTATGCCGTAGGCAAACTTTGGGGGCAGGCGGCACTGGTGCATAAGGCTCAGCACAAAGTCCTCCCCCCGCGTGGACAGGGAGAATAGGAGCCCCAGCCCCGCGTAGGCCAATAGCCGCGTCGCGAGCTGCAGCGCGGCCGTCAGGTTCCGGCTCAGGGCGGCCCGCACGGCGTAGGGCATCAGGGTAACGTGCGCGAGGCCGGGCAGGACGGCGTCGTTCCCCGCCGGGAGGTCCCCTGGAGCCCGCGCGTAGTACAGCCCCATCAGGAACAGGCCAAACGCCCCGATGAGGGCGGGGACCAGAAGCGCGGCCAACCGTCCCCATCGTGCCTCGGAGAAGAACATCAGGAGCAGCAGCGCAGCGATAAACACCGCCAGGTTCAGCGTGATGAGGTATTGGAACGACAGCAGGACGACGCAGGTCAGGACCGTTGCCGCCTTGACAGAGGGGTTCAGCCGTTCCAATTTGAGCCCGCTCATGGAGCCGCCTCCATCAATTTTTTGTCCTCCAGGAGATAGGCCTTGTCCGCCCACGCGCGCACAAGCCTCCGGTCGTGCGTGATGAAGATGACGGTCAGCCCCTCCTCACTAACCTTCCGGCGCAGCGCCTCCATGATGGAGTCCGTGGAGCGGCGGTCCTGCCCGTAGGTCGGCTCGTCCAGAAAAAGAACGCGCTGCCCCCCGGCGAGCACGGACAACACCGCCAGCCTCCGCTGCTGCCCCTGGCTAAGCATGTAGGGCGAGAAGCGGCGGTACGGCCTCAGCCCAAACGCCTCGAGCTGTTCCTCCGCCCTCGCCTCGCACTCCGCAGCCATCAGGCCCTTCTCCCAAACGCGGAGGCTCTCCCGGACCTCCTCCGCCACGTTCTGCGTGATGAACTGATTGGCGGGGTTCTGGAACACGATGCCCACCCTTCGGTAAAGTTCCCTCCGGCGCATTCTCCGAATGTCCGTGCCCAGGACGCGGATGGTCCCCTCGTAGGGATGCTGGCTCAGCGCCGCGAGGAACGTTGTCGTCTTGCCACTGCCGCTCGGCCCCAGCACCGCCGTCATGCGCCCGGCGGGGAACGAGGCGTCCGCGTCCCGAAGCAGCCATTCTCCCGACGGCGTGTGCCCTCCCAAAAATCCCCGGCGTCCCGGCGTCCCCTGGGGCACGCTGAGCCCCTCGAACTGCACCGCCGGCTTGCCGTCCTCTCCCCTATGATGGGAAAAGCGGCGTGTTGAGGCGGTTTTAGCCTCCTCGGCCTCGGGAAAAAACAGACCCTGCTCATCGAAGAGGCGCACGTACTGTCCGATGTTCTCCCGCGTGATGCCCCGCTGGAGGACGCGCGCGCCCTCGCCCAGAATGATGATCTCATCCGCCGCGTCAAGCCACAGGTCGAGCTGATGGTCCACGACGATGATCGAGCGCCCACCGTCCCGCACCCTGTGGAGCAGCCGGACGATCCTCGCCGCGGCAGCGCGGTCGATGTTGGCGAAGGGCTCGTCCAGAAGGAGACAGCGGCTCTCCATCACGAAGAGGCAGGCCAGGGTGCTCCTCTGCTTCTCCCCTCCGGACAGCGTGTACAGCGGGCGGTCCAGGAGAGGAGCGACGCCCATCTCCTCCGCGGCGCGGCGGATCCGCCCGTCCATCTCGCTGGGGGGAACGCCAATATTCTCCATACAGAAGCGCATCTCCCCTCGGAGCGTGTCCATGCAAAATTGAAGGTCCGGGTTCTGAAACATCTCCGTCAAAAACGCAGCCCGGCGCGAGGGAGCCAATTCTGCCACGGGGATCCCGCCGAGCTTGATGGTCCCCCCCTCAAGGAAGCCGCCGTTCTCTGGGTACAGCCCCGCGGCCACAGCGGCCAGGGTGCTCTTGCCGCAGCCGCTGCCCCCCATGAGGAGCGTGATTCGCCCGCCCCCCTCGATCTCCAGGGACACGTGGTCGAGGACGTTCCGCTTCCCCTGCTCGAAGAAGCGAAAGACCACGTCCGACATGGAAAGGATGGGACCCATGAGAGAGCCTATGACTCCTCCTCCGGCTCCTGATCCATCCCCTCCGCGACGGCGTAGCCCTTCAGGACACCGGCCCGCGCCAGACCGTCGCCCAGACGCATGGTCGTGAAGGCGTCGAAGAATACGGCGCTGACCAGCCGCACGGCCAGCATCAGACACAGGATGGACGGCGCGATGAGGTTGTAGCCGCTGATGACCAGGTTATAGCCCATTGTCACGACGGAGCAGACGACGGCCGCCTCGATCATCGTCAGACGGTCAAATTTTTTGTAGCGCTTCAGGGCGATGACGAGCTCGAACCCCACGCCCTGCACCAGGCCGGACAGGATAATGATCGGTCCATAGAAGTTACCGAGGAGGCACTCGATGATCGCCGCCAAAAGCTCCGCGACGACGCCTGTACCTGGCTTCCGCATGACGTAGATCCCAAAGGCCCCCGCCATGAAGAAGATGCCGTAGAACGGCTCGTAGGCTAGGCGCTCCAGCCCGAAGGGTATCAGGAGCCCGCGCAGGAAGACCCCCGCGTAGACGCAGCCCAGGTAGAGCACGCCGAACAGCGCGGCACTCACCGCGATCATCAGGATATCCTTGAGCTTCCACTGAAATCTCATTCTTCTCCCCCTTATACCGTCGGGCTGTTCACGGACAGCGTGACCTCAAAGACGTAATGGCTCAGGTTCTCACCGCAGTAGGTATTCACGTAATGGAAATAGCCAAACAGGGCGTGGATATCGCCGCTCAGGATCGTGCAGTAGTGCGAGGACCTCTCGTAGAGCCCCAGGTCAATGGCGTGGTTCACGACGGCCGCGATGTGCCGCATGTAGTCCGGCACGCCCATGGGGTAGAGGGCGATCTTGCAGGCCACGGGGAAGTGGATGTCCGCCATGCCCGCCGCGTTGAGGGGCACGTCGTCCTCCGCCATGAAGCGATCCGCGTCCACGTCGCCGGGGCAGCCTTTAGAGAACGTCGCCTCCAGCGTCATGTGGACGTCTGGCCGGAAGGCGTGGACAAAGCAGGCCATCACTGCGTCCTCCACGTGAAGCTGCCGGCCGCGGTACACGGTGGAGAGCTTGTCGGTCATCTTCCACACCTTGCCCGTGTCCACCTTCGCCAGTGCGCCGAGGATGATGTCGGCATAGCGGTCGCTCATGACGGACAGGGAGAACCGGCAGCCCGTGATTTTTTTTGCCTCGTCCGTGCCGCCGCAGCCGCACGACTGTCCATAGGTTACGTACTGTTTCTCAGACACAAAAAAACCTCCCGGAAGCCAATTTTGTCCAGGAGGTCAAAACGCCGTTTCAAATTCGCCTCTCCCTACGCTGATATGACTCAGGTCAGGTTCAACGGGTCTACTCTCAGTCTACGCGACACCCCGGGACGCTGAGGAGTATAAGACATGGCGGGATGGCCTGTCAAGGACTCGGAGCCTGGGCATTCCGTCTGTCCTCACACGAGGACAGACGTCCCGCCCCGCGATCGGGTAAACAGCCACGCGGCGGCGCGCAGGGGGCGCCAGTGCCAGCGACGGCGCATGGAGGTACCCCTTTGCCACTGGCCGAGAGCGATTAAAAAAATTAAATACGTCATTCCCCAGCCCCCGGCGTTGCATCCGCTGCTCTCATTGGCAAGCTGGGGTTTAGGGGTTCCTTCCTTCCACATAGCGCTCTCCGTGGCGATTTTCAGGCTGCTGACGCTGCCCAGCTTGACCTTTTCCCCGGAGATGTTGACCTTGCCCGACGTTGCGGACGTCAGCGTCACCGTGTAGGTCAGGCCGCTCTCCGCCGTCACCTTCAGCAGCTCAAAGGGCTTGCCCAGGGAGGGGTTCATGTCCGCCGGAAGGGGGATGAAGTCGTGGAACGTCTCTCCCAGGTGTTCGCTCCACGCCTTGATGTTCAGCTTGGACACGTCGAGCCTGATGTCCATGTCGTAGCTGGTGACGCACCAAATGTCCCCGCTTGCGGCGGTGCAGAGGTTCATATTCCCCGTCATCGCGAGCGAGTAACGCAGCCCGTGCCAGTCCACAAAGCCGGTCCCCTCCATCGGCCACGCTCCGGAGATATCCCACGAAGCCCCGTCTTCAGCCCAGACGCGGGGGGCCCACAGCAGAGCCGCCGCCAGCACCAGCAACGCGCAGCTCCTCAAGGTCCTCAACATGGCAGCCCATGTCCTCCTTCGTCCCGCGGGAGCTCGCCGCTCAGGTCGATAAGCCCGCCCAGCGCCTCCCCCAGGCCCTGCTTGATGTGCGCGGCAGAGCCCTCTCCGGCGGCCGCAGGGCCGGGCAGGCTCGTCACATCGGTGTGGCGGGCCGCAAAGGCGCTGGCCCCTGTCCTGGGGTTGCCCGCGAGGAAGGCCACGCGCACGTGAACACAGTTGCCGTTGGCGAAAGCGTAGAAGTCTCCCTCGCCCTTCTCGCGCCCCTGGATGTCCTCGATGAGGGACAGGACCTTCCGCCTCAGCCGGGTGTCCCCGTTGAGGAGGCGGCCGGCCATCTGCGCCGCGGAGGGGATGTCCCCGGCCCCCAGCCACCGACAGTACACATCGTTGCCCATCAGGAGCGAGAAGCGTCCCCCCTGGAGCTCGTACACCCCTACGCCGTCCACCCTTGCGATGGACACCCCACCCTCACGGTCGAAGACCTCCTGGCTGGGGAGCTCCACCCGGCTCAACCGATCGTAGTACGCCTGGTCGCGGGAGTCCTCCTTGGGACGGGGCAGGGCGAAGATCTCGTCCAGCGTCATGGGACGGCCAAACAGATAGCCCTGGGCCTTCTCGAAGCCGATGTTCCGGAGGTAGGCGAACTGCTCCTCCGTCTCCACCCCCTCGGCCAGGGACTGAACGCCCATCTGTTTGGCCATGGAGAGGTTTGCCCTCAGGATGAAGCGCGACTTCTTCGACTTGCTGAAGTTGCTGAGAAAGCCCATATCGAACTTGATTGCGTCGAAATTATAATCCTTCAGGACGCCCAGCGAGGAGTAGCCGCTGCCGAAGTCGTCCATCCACACCTCGTAGCCGTTGTGGCGGAACTTCTCGATTCCCAGGTTCAGCACGCCCTGGTCCTCGCCGGAGGTGCTCTCGGTGATCTCCAGCTTCAGCATG
>JAFUYV010000058.1 GCA_017476945.1 Fretibacterium sp. | reverse complement strand
GACCATGATGTCCCGGTCGGTGGTGGTCTCGTAGGTAAGGGCCCCGGTGTCGTCGTAAATGCCCATGGCGAAGAGCGTCGCCTCCTCCGGGGAGATGCTCTTGCGCTGCTTGATAAGTTCCTCGACGATCATGGTCACGGTGGCGCCGATGGGCGCGTAACAGACTTTCTCCGCCGGGATGTCGTGTATCGTGGGCGGGTGATGGTCGTAGAGGTGGACGGCTACGTCCTGACGGCCCGCCAGCGCCGCGAAAGGCCCGATGCGCTGCCGCGTGCGCGTGTCCACCACGACCATCAATGTCACCTGATCCAGGGGGATTTTTTTGGGCTTGGAGAGGGGCCATTGATGGGCGTGGCGGCTCATGAAGTCCTTGACCTTGCGGTCCAGCGATCCCGGCGGGCAAAGCACCGCGTCCGGGTAGAGCTTGTGGACAGCAACCATGCTGGCCAGCGAATCAAAATCCGTGTTGAGATGGCTTGTGATCAGGTACATGACTTCAGTCCCCCTTTTACCGGTAGTTCTCCACGTCGATGCCCACAATCCTGGACAGCCCCGGCTCCACCATCGTGACGCCATAGATCAGGTCGGCCCGCTCCATGGTCGTGCGGCGGTGGGTCATGACAATGAGCTGGAGCGAATGGGAGTACTCCTTCGCCAGGTCGGCAAAGCGAATGAGATTGTACTCGTCCAGCGCGGCGTCCACCTCATCCAGAACCGCCAGAGGCACCTTCGCCACTTCCAACGCGGCGAAGAGCTGCGCTATGGCCGTCAGGGACTGCTCTCCGCCGGAGAGCTGGGAGATGTTCTGCAATTTCTTTCCGGGCGGGCGGGCGTAGATCTCGACGCCCCGATCCCAGATGCTCTCGCCCTCCTGGAGCGTCAGCCGCGCCTCCCCTCCGGCGAAGAGTCGCTGAAAGAGCGCGTTGAAGCGCGCGTCGATCTCCGCCATCGCGCCCGTGAAGGCTGCCTCCACCTGGAGGTCCGTCTCCCGGATGAGCTCCTGCAGTTCCCCGACCCCGCTGCGGACGTCCTCAAGCTGCTCGTTGAGGAAGTCGATCCGCTCCGTCAGCGACGTGTCCTCGGACAGCGCCCCCAGGTTGTACGGTCCCAGGGACTTCAGCTCACGTTCCAGCCGCTTCAGGGAGGCCGTGAGGGCTGCTGGCCCCTTCCCGTTCGCGTCGCGCTGCTCTCCCTCAAGTTCACGGGCCCTGAGCACGTCGTAGGGATACTTCTCGTCCCAGAGCTCGATGAGCTGGTGGCACTCCGCCTCCAGCGTCCCCAGCCGCTCGCCCGCAGCCGCGATCTCCGTGTTCCGCTGCGTCACGGCGGCGTCCGCCCTGCTGGAGCGTGCGCGCAGGCGTTCCAGCCTCAGGTGCGCCTGCCGGACGCGGCTCTGCTCCTCCTCGAACCGGCGCCGGAGCTCCTGCTCCTCACGGTGGATCATGAGCCGCTCACGTCCAATCTCGCCCAGCAGTCCGCGTTTCTCCGCCTCGGCTGAGCGGCCCTCCCTCAGATCCCGCTCAAGGGTGGTCCCGCGCGTTGTCAGCGTCTCCTGCTCACGGACGATGCGCTCCGCGATGGCCAGAATTCCCCGAAGGCGTTCCTCCGCCAGGGAGAGCGCGGACCGCAGAGGAACGAGGACGGCGTCGGACTCCCCTTCGGCCAGCTCCCCCAGGTCCGCCAGCAGAGCTTCCAGCTCCTCCACCCGGTTCTGAGCCTCCTCGCGGCTGGCCTCCAGCACGCGCAGCCGCTCCTGGGCCTCCGCGCCCTCCTTTGTCAGGCGATCAATGGAGGCGGAGAGGGACGTGAGCGTCCTCTGCTCCGCTGCGGCGTCCGCCCTGACCCGCTCCCGTTCCTCGGTCACGGCCTCCAACTCTGCGGCGAGCTTCGTCTCCTGGGCCTCAGCGGCCCTGAAAGTACGTTCCAGCTCCTCAATGCGTTTGCGCAGGGCCTCGATGTTCGCCTGGACCTCGGCGGCCTGCTGGTTATGAGCGATGATGCCCCCCTGCTGGCGCACCTGACCGCCGCTGACCGTCCCCGTGGGGGAGAAGACCTCGCCCTCCAGCGTCACAATGGGGAAGCGGGCCCCCTGTCTCACCAGAGCGCTGCCCAGGGAGTAGCCCTCAACGATGAGCAGGTCGCCCAGCATGTGCGACAGGGTGGGCTCCCAGGGGTCACGCACGTCAATCAGGTCCATGCACCAGCCTACGACCCCGCTTGCGGGCAGCCGAAAGCGATGGTCCCGGTCGCGCGGGCGGCAGCGCTCCAGCGGGAGGTAGGTGACCCCCCTCGCCGAACGGCGCTGCTTCAGCAGGGCGATGCCCTCCTGGGCCTCCTCCATTGTGTGGACCAGGAGCCAGAACCGCCGCCCGCCGAGGTAGGCGTCGAGGGCGGGCGCAATGTTGGCGGGGCAGGAGAAGGCCTCCGCCGCCACCGCGGGGCGGGATTTCATGCGGCCCAATCGAGAGGCGGAGAGTAGGACCCGGACGGGCTCAGGATAAGAGGACTCCGCGCTGTCCCGAAGGGAATCCAGATCGGCCTCCAAACGCGCGCGTTCCCGGCGCATCTGCTGAAGGTTCGCGGCCTGCTTCTGGCAGGAGGCGTAGACGGTCGTGTGTTCGTCCATCAGGCGGCTGTACCTGCTCTCGAGTCCGTCAAGCTGCAGGGCCAGAGCCTTGCCCGTCTCAGAGTGCCGGAGCACCTCCTCCTGAAGCCGCTTGAGCTCCGACGCCTCGGAGTCCCCGGACGCGGCCAAGGCACGCAGCTCGGCCTCCGTCCGTGAGCGGAAGAGCTGGCGTTCGGCGAGCTCATCCCGAAGGGACTGCCGGCGCAGCCTCTCCCGCTCAAGGTTGGCACGCCCCTCCTCGAAGGCCCTCAGCCGAGCGTCCAACGCGGCGCGGCACTCCTCAAGCTGGGCGCGCTGTCTCGCCTCCTCCGTCTGGACGCGCTCCCGTTCCTCGCGAAGGCTGGCTTCCTGAGCTGCCAGGCTTTTCCGCTCGTCCTCCAGCGCGGCGCGGTCCTCGAGGATAGAGCGGATCTGCGTGGCGGCCTGGAAGCTCTGCCGCTGAAGGAACTCCCGCCGCGAGGCCAGCTCCTGGGCGCGGGCGGTGAAGGCCGCCTCGTCGAACCCCTGAGAGCGCAGGTTCTCCTCGGCCGTCTGAGCGGCGCGGCGCCAGAAGTCCTGCCAGACGATGGACATATCCAGCCGAACGCGAAGGATCTGTTGTTTCGAGCGCAGGGTCCGCGCCTCCGACTCCAGGGCGAGGCGGCGGGAGAAGTAGAAATCCCGCCGCAGGACGTCAAGGTGGTCCAGGATACCCTGGGCCTGCACGGCCACCTTCACCTCCCCGGCGATCTCCACGCGGCGCGCCTCCAGCTCATGAATGAGCGTCTGTATCCTCTCCGCCTCGGCCAGGGCGTCCTCCAGGCGCTTGATCGTGTCGTCCCGACGGTCGCGGTAGCGCTCAATGCCAAACAGCAGGTCGAGCTGCCGCCTGCGTTCCCTGGGCCTCTGCTGGATGGCCGCGCGGACCTCCCCCTGGCCGATGAAGGCGAAGCCTGTCCCCTCCAGGGAGAATCGGGACTTCACGCCGTTCAGGTCCTCCAGCCGTATCCTGTTTCCATCAAGCAGGAGAACCCCTCCGTCCTCCGCCGAGTAGGAGCGCTTCAGCACGGCCCCGCTTCCCGGGAGGGAAAGGGTCAGCCCCACCTCCGCCTCCTTCGCGGGGGGGACGGAGGCAGTGCCCTCGAACAGCAGGTCGCTCTGGCGCCCGATGCGGAGCGAGAGGTTGCTGCCCTCGTCGAGTATCCAGCGCAGGGCGTCCAGAATGTTGCTCTTGCCGCTCCCGTTGGGGCCTACAATGGCGGTAAAGCCCTTGTTGAAGGCAAACTCGCAAGGGCTGCCGAAGCTCTTGAAGCCCTTAAGCCTCAGGGACTCGATGGACAACGGCTGTGCTCTCCCTTCGCTCAAGCTGGCCCGCCCGGCGCTCCACGGCGTCCAGGGGGCCCTGGAGCTCAATGCGGTACTTGCTCCAGGCGAACTCCGGCATTCCCGCGATGAGGATCTTTCGCCCCAGTTCCTCCTGCCACAGGGGAAGGTAGGTATCGGCGACGTACTGCGCGACTGTTGCGTTCGCCTGGAGCAGCATGGCCTCAGAGCGGTTCGCGTGGGCGATCTTACGCAGGAAACGCTTGATTGACAGGGCTACGGTGTCCTCCCGCAACACCCAGCCGTTGTCGCTGCAAAAGGGGCAGCCGCGCGTCAGCACGGAACGGAGATCAGGCCGCCCCCGCTTGCGGGTGATCTCCACCAGACCGAGCTGCGTGATGCTGAACACCCTGGCGCGCGCCCGATCGTGGGACAGGGCCGCCTCAAGACGTTCGATGAGTTTTTTGCGGTCCTCCTCGAACTCCATGTCGATGAAGTCCACCACGATGATCCCGCCGATGGAGCGCAGGCGGAGCTGGCGGGCGATCTCATCCGCCGCCTCAAGGTTTGTCGCCAGCGTGGTGTGCCGCATGTCCAGGCTGCCGACGAACTTTCCCGTGTTCACGTCGATGACCGTCAGCGCCTCGGTGGGCTCGATGACAAGGTACGCCCCGCTCTTCAGCCATACCTTACGGTCCAGCGCCCGCTCGATCTCCACCTCGACGCCGTAGTACTCGAACACCGGCGCCGCGCCCTGGTAGAGAGAGACGCTGGGACGGTCCGTCTCGTAGAAGCTCGAGACGAAGTCCTGAACGCGCCGGAACTCATCCTCATCGTCCACGATGATCTCGTCCACGCTTCCGTGTACCTCGTCACGAAGGACACGGCCCAGCGCCCCCATGTCACGATAGAGCAGACAGGGGGCGGGCTGGAGGGTGGCATTGTGCTCAATCTCGCGCCAGATCGAGAGCAGGGACTGCACGTCGGCGGCCAGGGCCTCCTCGTCTACGCCCTCCGCGGCCGTGCGGATGATGACGCCAAAATCCTCGCCCTTCAGTTCCTTGGCGATATGGCGCAGCCGCTTGCGCTCGGCCTCATCGGCGATGCGGCGGGAGACCCCGGCCTCCCCTCCCCCGGGCACGAGGACGAGATAGCGTCCCGGCAGGGAGATGCGCGGGGTCACGCGGGCCCCCTTGTTCTTGCGCGCTGTCTTGGTGACCTGCACCACCAGCTCCTGGTCCGGCATGATGTTCATTCCCTGGGCGTCGTTCAGGTACAGAAAGGCGTTGCGTCCCTCCCCAATGGTGACGAAGGCGGCGTTGATGCCTGGCAAGACGCTCTCCACCCTGGCCTTATAGACCTCCCCGGCCTTCTGCCGGTCCCACATCCGCTCGATAAAGACCTCTGCCAGCCTTCCCCCCTCGAGGATTGCCACGCGCGTCTCCTCGTTCTCCCGGGTGTCGGCGATAATCTTGCGGTAACCTGCCTCTGAATGAGGTGAAATCCGGCGAGCAGGGCAGTCTAAGTTTTTATCCAGATCATGATCCGAAGGCACAATTTATCCTCCCTCAGCAAATCGAATCCGTGCTTCACATCCTGCCCGTTATTTTATCAAAAAAAGGCAAGGGCAACCGCTTTTTTGTTTTTTCGGCGATACGGTTGCCTCACAATGAACAAGGCCGGGCTTCATGCCCGGCCTTGAGGTCCAATCCCTTATTTCTCCATGAGAGCTACAGCGCAGGGGCCAGCTCTGCCTGCGGCTGATCCTCCGCGGCCTTAGCTTCCTCCTCCTGGGGGCCTTGGAAATTCTCGGTATCCTGGGCCTCCTGGGGCTGCTCTTGCGGTTCCTGCCCAGGCTGGGGCGTCTCCGCCTCCTCTGCCTCCTCCTGCGGGGCGATGTTGCGGAAGGACTCCGCCCCCGTGCCCGCCGGGATAAGATGACCGATGATGACGTTTTCCTTCAGGCCCTGAAGCGGGTCGATCTGCCCACGGACCGCCGCGCCGGCAAGAATCTGCGCTGTCTGCTGGAAGGACGCCGCGCTGAGGAAGCTGTCGGTCGCCAGCGCCGCCTTGGTGATCCCATGGATGAACGGACGGCACTCCGGACTCTCACGGAGCTTCCGCACGAAGGTGACATCCCGGATCAGCGGGTAATCGTCCACCTTCGCCGCAGAGGGGCGCACGTCCAGCTCCGTGGCGTTTTTGTCCTGGATCTCCCGCAGGAGCGCCTCGTCGATCTCCTGCCCCGGAGCGTATTCCCAGCCTTCGGCCACGAGGTTCAGAAGTACCTTGCCCTTCAGCTTCTCCGCCAGGGCGCGGTTCAGGAGCTTCGTGCGGGTGAGGAGCCCCTCATCCGTCTCAATTGCGGAGATGTCCCCCTGGACCAGGCCCTGGACGATCTGGGCGTCCACGAACTGAGGCACGTCCGCGAGAGGCTGCCCGTCCGCCCCCGCCGCGCTGAGGAGATTAGCTCCCCAGACCTCATTGTTGTTCGTCAAGGCGTTGCGGAACATGTCGGCGATGTTGATATGCTCCACGTTATGCCATATTCGGATGGCCGGAACGTCCTCCGCGGCCGCTCTCTCCGCCGCCTCAGGCGTGAACCGTGTGTCCCTGGCCGCCACGATCTGATCACCGGACACAACATCCGCCGCGAGCCATGCGGAGGCCGCCAGCTTGTCCAGCATGTTGCGGTCGCGCACGTGAACAACCCGCGGATCCCCTGCCGTGATCTGCCGAAGTTCATCCTTGCCCAGGCGCGTTCCCCGCTTGATCCTGTTCTTTCTGTTGTTCTTGGAGAGGGCGAAGTTCGTCACCAGCTCCAAGTCCTCCATCTGCCGGCGGAAGGTGGCCACGCCGATGATAACCTCGACGCTCATGCCGTGGTGCAGGACCCTCAGGGACGAGATCATCATCCCTGGCGTCAACAGCGTCCGCAGCGCTTCCTCGTCCAGGGCTTTGTCCAGGAGAGCCTGGAATTCCTCGGCATCCTTTTCACGGTCTCCTTTGTCGCCCTTCTTGACGGACTTCAGGATGTCGCCCGCGAAGATGCGCACGGCCTCGGCCACGTAGCGCTCGTTGTCCTCCTTGATGGACTTCTCAGCCGCCTCGACCTCATCCAGCCAGACCAGGTCTCCTGCGACGAAGGAGGTGTCGCCCTCCTCCACGACCTTCACCTTGTTAAGCGGGGCCACCTTGCGAAGGATGACCTCAATGTGCTTATTGTTGATGGAGACGCCCTGGGAGTGGTAGACGTACTGAATTTCGTCCACCAGCATCCGCTGGACGGCGTCGATGCCGCTGACCTCCAGAAGCTGCTGCGGGTCAATGCTCCCCTCGGTCAGGGGGTCCATCCGCGAGACCGTTGTCCCCTCCTCGATGCCTTCACGGAGCTCTTGAGAGGTGGGGATCGCGTGGGTGAGCCTCTCCGTGCCGTCCTCCGAGACGACGACAACCCTGCGCTTGCCGTCTACGTTGCGGATCTCCTCAATGACGCCGTCAAGCCCCGCCAGCAGGGACACCTTGCGGGGACGCCGCACCTCGAAGAGCTGTTCGATACGGGGCAGACCTTGGGTGATGTCCTCCGCTGAGCGGACGCCGCCGGTGTGGAAGGTGCGCATTGTAAGCTGTGTGCCGGGCTCGCCGATGGACTGGGCCGCCACAACGCCCACCGCTTCCCCGATGGGGACGGGTTTGCGGGAGGAGAGGTCGTTGCCGTAGCACTTCTGGCAGACGCCCTGTTTGAGCGCGCAGGCCAGCGGGCTGCGCACCCAGACCTCCTTAATGCCCGCGCGTTCAACCTCCTTGGCCTTTGCCTCGGAGATGATCTCTCCCTTCGGGACGATGATCTCCCCTGTCTCCGGCGAGGCGATATCGTTCAGGGCGGTGCGCCCGGCGATGCGCTCGGCGATGGAGATCATGGTCTTGCCCTCGCTCTCCAGGGGATGGATGCAGATGCCCTTGTCGGTGCCGCAGTCCTCCTGGGTGATGATGAGGTCCTGGGCCACGTCCACCAGACGGCGCGTCAGGTAGCCGGACTTCGCCGTGCGCAGCGCGGTGTCCGCCAGGCCCTTCCGCGCTCCGTGGGTGGAGATGAAGTACTCCAGCATGTTCATGCCCTCGTGGAAGTTCGCCGTGATGGGGTAGTCAATGGTCTTTCCCGTCGGGTCGGCCATCAGGCCGCGGATGCCGGCCATCTGTCCCATCTGACCAAGGCTTCCGCGAGCGCCGCTCGCCACCATCATCAGGACGGAGTTGTCGCCTTCCTTTTTCATGTGGCTGGCTACTTTTTCGGCTATGTCCTGCGTGGCCTTGCCCCACAGCTTGCCCTTCTGATCCAGATACTCGTCATAGGTCAGGAGCCCCATTTCGTAGTTTTCCTTGGCCTCGTTGTCAAGAACCTGGGTCTCCTTTGTTATCTCGGCCTTTTCCGGCGGCGTGCTGATGAACTTGACGCCGAAGCTGATGCCGCTCTTCGCCGCCCAATGGTACCCCAGGGACTTCACGGCGTCCAGCATCTCAACGACATGCTCGCGGTCTATCTTGTCGTAGGTTTCGTCAAGGAGGCTGCCGATCCTCTTTTTGTCCAGGTGGTCGTTCACATAGCACAAGGCGGGGGCGATGATGCTGTTGAACAGCGCCCGGCCCGGCGACGTCTCGAAGAACACCGCCGCGCCCTTGGGGGCTTTCACGTCCTCGGGATGGTCCACGATGACCGGCTGCCCGTCTGCGCCGCGGTACTTGCGCCGTCCCTTGGGACGCCGTTGGTAGCGGGGATCGTCCCGTAGCCAGACGCGGGTGTTAACGTCCACAGCCCCGTGGTCGAACGCGGAGAGGACGTCCTCAATGCTGGAGAAATACATCCCCTCGCCCTTCAGCCCCTCCCTCATGTCCGTCAGATAGTAGACCCCCAGGACGATATCCTGCGTCGGAGTGACGACGGGCCGCCCGCTGGCGGGGGAGAGCAGGTTGTTGGCGGAGAGCATCAGCAGCCGGGCCTCGGCCTGGGCCTCGATGGAGAGCGGCACGTGGATGGCCATCTGGTCGCCATCGAAGTCCGCGTTGAACGCCGTGCAGACCATGGGGTGCAGGCGGATAGCCTTGCCCTCCATCAACACAGGTTCGAAGGCCTGGATACCCAGACGATGGAGCGTCGGGGCGCGGTTCAGCATGACGGGGTGATCCTTGATGATCTCCTCAAGGATGCCCCAGATCTCCTCGCGGCCCCGCTCAATGATGCGCTTGGCGTTCTTGACGTTGGGGGCAAGGCCGCTGTCCACCAGCCGCCGGATGACGAAAGGCTTGAACAGCTCCAGGGCCATTTGCTTGGGCAGACCGCACTGGTATATCTTGAGCTGCGGGCCGATGACAATGACGGAGCGGCCGGAGTAGTCCACGCG
>JAFUYV010000057.1 GCA_017476945.1 Fretibacterium sp. | reverse complement strand
CCTTTCAGCGTTATGCCCTGTCCTGTGGAACAGGCTCAGTACTTTGATGTAATGACCACAACGTTGTCGTCTTTTTTCGAGCGCATGTACTCCTCATGTCCGTCGATTAACTGATGGAGCTCCTCCGGCGTACAGGGCTTGCCAATTAGGAGTTTCTCGTGAACGTCTGATAGCAGTCGCAGCCGATCCGTCTCATAGGGGGAGATCCTGAAGAGTGGCATGTAACTCATCGTCCCCAGGCGCGGGATGGCCCGCACGAGGTGAGGTAGCATGGCCAGCTCCGCCAGCTTCAGCTCGTCGGGGTTGCCCGGCTGCCCCTTGTCCTTCTGCGTCTCCGGCAGAGGGTGGAAAAAGCGGGGTTCCCCGTTCTCCGTGTACTCCGCCCCCATGACGGATTGCAGCCGGCCATACTCGGCGCGTACAAAGACGTCCTTTTCCTCCTGAATTAACGTCATGAGCTGCTTTGTGTCCTCAGACATCCCAATCCATCCCCTCGATCTGACGCTCTATTTCCTGCTGACGCTCCTGGAACTGAAGCTCTTTGTTGTGCAGGTAGTATCGGTCGCAGCCGTAGTGGCCGATGAAACGGGCGCTGTAGTAGTTCGATGTCAGCTCCGTGACGAACAGCAGCACCTCGTCGCCGGGATTCTCGCCCTGGGTAAAGGCTTCCTCGCAGAAGCGGAAGGCGTTATCCAGCATCTTTCCGGCCCGATCGGCCCGTTCTCTCAGCTCCTGAACCTGGGCCTGAAACAGCGCGCGCACCTCGTCAAAGCTGGAATGTCCGTTCTCCCGTTCGTTTTTCAGGAGCTCCGCGCGGAACAGGTCCAGCAGGGCCGCTGCTCTTCGCAGTTCCCGCTGCTGCTGTCCGGAGAGGGAGGACGCCCTGCGGCCGGAGGACAACTCCTCCTCCCGGCTCTTCGCCAACTCCCGAAGGACTTCCGACAGACAAGATGTCCTACTGTCGCCGGAGGCACAGGATATGGCCTCTTTTCCGGCGACTGGCAAGGGGCTGCCTGCGCCCTTCAGCGTCCTCATGTCCTCCATCACGAGGTCAAGCACGTTCTCATGCTCGCACACGGCCTTCAGATGGGCCGTCACCCCGTCGAAGAGGAGCCCCAGCACGCTGAGCCGCTCGTCCATTTTCGCCTGCTGCGCCCGCAGGACGATAGCGCCGGAGACCGTGCCGTCGAGGATGGCCTCGATCTGATAGTCGCTGCGGTAGCGGTGGAACAGGTCGTAGTAGATCGCAAAATCCTTCGCGGTCCGCGCGTCCTGCAAGTATTGAATGATGAGCTTCTCGTTTACGGGGATGTCCTTCTCCTCGTAGAGCGTTATCATCTCGGACAGATCGTCCCAGCCCCGGGCCGTGACGAAATGCCGGCCGTCCGCGGCGTTCTCCACCTTGTAGAAGTCCTTTTTCCGGGCGGCGAGGTAGGTCATGACGGAGGCGTGGACGCCCTTACTGCCGGCGTACTTCCGCCAGGTCTCGTAGTCCGGTTCCACGTCGATGCGCTTCAGCCGGTCCCAGGTTACGATATCGAAGTCTCGGACGGACTTGTTGTACTCCGGCGGGTTGCCGGCCGTGACGAGTATCCAGCCCTCCGGAACGCGATGCTGCCCGAATATTTTATATTGAAGGAACTGGAGCATGCAGGGGGCCAATGTCTCGCTGACGCAGTTGATCTCATCGAGGAACAGAATCCCCTCCTTCAGCCCGGTCTCTCGCATCAGGTCGTACACGGAGCCGATGATCTCGCTCATGGTATACTCGGAGACCTGATACTGCCGGCCGCCGTACTCCTTCGTGGTGATGTAGGGCAGCCCCAGGGCGCTCTGCCTCGTGTGGTGGGTCATCGAATAGGAGACCAGACCGACCCCCAGCTCTGAGGCGATCTGCTCCATGATGGCCGTCTTGCCGATGCCGGGTGGCCCAATCATGAAGACTGGCCGCTGCTTCTCGACGGGAATTCGGTAGTCGCCGAACTCATCCTTGGAGAAGTACGCGCTCATGGCGTTCTTAATCTGTTCCTTTGCCTCCGCGATGTTCATGATGGTAACGCCTCGCCTCCTAAAGCTCAATGAGTCTCAAATACTGAACCTGGCCATCGGGTTCTCATTAGGTATATTTTGTCTGTAATCCAACAGAATGGCCACAATCTCCATCCGCCTGGCCCTCTGCGCCCGGTCGAGGGCCTGTGGGTAAACGTCCGGCGGAATGTGCCCGCTCAGGGCAAAGAAACGCATCGCGTCCGACATGTTCCGCTCGATCGCCGCAGAAAGAAGCTCCAGGGCGTGTCCTTCATCTTGAATCCAGTCCTCGTAGGCCGACGCGCGGGAGGAGCTATATACCTCCGGTCTCCGACAATACCCCAGGACCGCGCAGAGACGGTCCTCACCCTCGAAGTCCTCTGGCCCCATCCCCGGCGCCACGATGGATTCTAGAGCGTCGCACCCGTCGAAGGGCCCCGCGCCCAGATCGTGAACGCTGGCGGGCAGGGTTATCTCCCTCATCCCGGAGCAGCCGGCAAAGGCGTGGGGACCCACCCGTGTGACGGAGGGCGGCACGGTGACGAAGCGGATATTCTTTTTCTCCCGGAAGGCACCGGGGGCAACGGACTCAGCCCTGTCGGGAACGCGCACGTCGGTCAACGAGGGGTCCACGTTGCCGTGACAGGCCCCCCCCAGCATGATATAGCCTTCCCCGTCGGCCAGGGCGAGACAACCGTCGAAAGCCCCCGCTCCTATTTCCAATATTGATTGTGGGACAACGATATCCTCCAAAACCACGCAGCCAGCGAAGGCCTCGGCGCCTATTTCGAGGGTGTTAGGGGAAAGGCGGACGCGCTTCAAATTCCGATCGCCTTTGAAGGCCCGGTCGCCGATAAAGATTG
>JAFUYV010000056.1 GCA_017476945.1 Fretibacterium sp. | reverse complement strand
TTCCCCGTCCCAGCCGCTGCACGGACAACGCCGTCATGATCGCGATGGCGGGCCGGTGCGCGTGGGAGCGCGGCGTCCGCAGCCCCGCGGACCTGTCCCCGAACCCCTCGCTGACGATTGGCGAGTAGCCCCCCGCGAGTATAGAGCAGGACGCCGTCGCGTTGTCGGAGGCGTCGGTTTTTCCGTGCGCTTTCCCCCTGAAGAGCCCCATTTTCAGTATAGCGAAGTTCCGCCTTTAATGTTAGAATAGCGAAAAATTTAATCGAGGGGACAGGGTACGATGCGGACAACGGAGGGGGATCGCCAATGAAACAGCTTATGCCGGGAAACGCCGCCGCGGCGAGGGGCCTGTGGGAGGCGGGGTGCGCCGTGGCCTCCAGCTATCCGGGCACGCCCAGCACCGAGATCACCGAGGAGGCCGCGAAGTACGGCGAGATATACGCTGAGTGGGCCCCGAACGAGAAGGTGGCGATGGAGACGGCCTTCGGCGCGTCGCTGGCGGGGAAGAGGAGCTTCTGCGGGATGAAGCACGTGGGATTGAACGTGGCCGCGGATCCGCTGTTCACCGCGTCCTACACGGGCATCAACGCGGGAATGGTCATCGCCGTGGCCGACGACCCCGGGATGCACTCGTCCCAGAATGAGCAGGATTCCCGCCACTATGCCCGCGCCGCCAAGCTCCCCATGCTGGAGCCGTCGAATTCCGCCGAGGCGTTGAGCTTCTTCAGGATGGCCTATGAACTTTCCGAGGAGTTTGACTCTCCGGTGATCGTGAGGATGTGCACCCGCGTGGCCCACTCCCAGTCCCTTGTAGAGACGGGCGCTCGCGTCGAGCCTCCCGCGCGGCCCTATCAAAAGGACATCGCGAAGTACGTCATGATGCCCGGCAACGCCATCCGCCGTCACCCCGTCGTGGAGGAGCGCATGAGGAGGCTTCGGGCCTGGGCCGAGACGGCGGACATCAACCGCGTCGAGCCGGGGGAGGACAATTCCATCGGGATTATCGCCTCGTCCACGTGCTATCAGTATGTGAAGGAGGCCTGCGGGGATCGCTATCCGGTCCTGAAGTTGGGTATGGCCTGGCCCCTGCCTGACGATAAGATTAAGGGCTTTGCCGCGTCCGTGAAGAAACTTGTCGTGGCGGAGGAGCTGGACCCTTTCATCGAAAGTTACTGCCGCGCGCTGGGCCTGGACGGCGTCGAGGGCAAGTCCCTGTTCCCGCTGGAGGGTGAGCTGAGCCAGAACCTCGTCGCGGAAAAGCTGGGCCTCCCTTACGAGAGGGGAACGAAACTGGACGAACCCTTGCCGGCGCGGCCACCGGTGATGTGCGCCGGGTGTCCGCACCGGGGCCTGTTCTACACGCTCGCCAGGCTGAAGTGCACCGTCCTGGGCGACATCGGGTGCTACACCCTGGGGGCCGTGGCGCCGCTGTCCGCCATCGAGATGACGCTGTGCATGGGCGCGTCGGTGAGTGCGGTTCACGGCTTCAACAAGGCGGACAGGGCCAACGAGAGACGCGCCGTGGGGGTCATTGGCGACTCCACGTTCATGCACTCCGGCATGACGGGCCTGGCGAACATCGCCTATAACCAGAGCAATTCCACGGTCGTCATATTGGACAACTCCATCACCGGCATGACGGGGCACCAGCAGAACCCGACGACCGGCTACAACATCAAGGGCGACCCGGCGGGAAAGGTTGACCTGGAGAGCCTGTGCCGCGCAATGGGGATCCGCCGCGTCCGCGTCGTGGACCCGTATAACCTGAAGGAGTGCGAGGAGGCCGTGAAGGAGGAGCTGGCGGCGGAGGAGCCCAGCGTGATTATCGCCCGCCGCCCCTGCGCCCTGCTGAAGTACGTCAAGCACAGGCCGCCGCTGAAGGTCGGCGTGGACAGATGCGTGGGCTGCGGCTCCTGTATGCGGATTGGCTGCCCGGCCCTCTCCATCAGGGAGGGGACGGCCCGCGTCGACGCGACGCTGTGCGTGGGCTGCGGCGTGTGCGCCCAGCTCTGCCCGGCGGGCGCCTTCGCGGACACCGGCAGGGATGCCTGAGAGGAGGCCGGAACATGAGCACAAAAAACATCATGATCGTGGGCGTGGGCGGACAGGGAAGCGTGCTGGCGAGCAAGCTGCTGGGGCGTCTGCTGACCGGCCGGGGGTATGACGTCAAGGTCTCCGAGGTCCACGGCATGAGTCAGAGGGGCGGGAGCGTCGTCACCTACGTGCGCTATGGCGCTTCGGTGGCCTCGCCCGTCATCGACCGGGGGCAGGCGGACTTCATCGTGTCCTTCGAGCTGCTGGAGGCCGCGCGATGGCTGGAATATTTGCGGCCCGGCGGCCAGGTCGTGACGTCAACCCAGCGGCTTGCCCCTATGCCCGTGCTGACCGGAGCCGCGTCCTACCCGGAGGGCCTTTTGGAAAAGATGAGGGCCGCGGGTTTCAGCGTAGACGCGCTGGACTGCGTGGCGCTGGCGGAAAGGGCCGGAAACGTCAGGTCGGTCAATCTGGTGCTGCTGGGCCGCCTCAGCCGCTATTTCCCCGATATCCCGGAGGAGGCCTGGCGGGAAGCCATCGAGGTCTGTGTGCCGGAGAAGTTTTTGGAACTGAACAAAGAGGCGTTCGCGTTGGGACGGAGCACCGGCTCCTGAGAACGCAGAATCTATAGAGCGAGGATTGGTTCTAATGGAAAGATATTTTCAGCCGGAAATCGAGCGGATGCCCAGAGAGGAGATCACGAAGCTCCAGGACGAGCGTCTTTTGAAGCAGGTGCGGCACGCGTGGGAGCACGTGCCCTACTACCGAAAGAAGATGGAGGCGAAGGGCGTCACCCCGGCCGACGTCAAATCCCAGAAGGACCTGTATAAACTT
Source organism: Fretibacterium sp. (assembly GCA_017476945.1). Lineage (GTDB taxonomy): Bacteria > Synergistota > Synergistia > Synergistales > Aminobacteriaceae > JAFUYV01. Next base: position 185 of record JAFUYV010000056.1, on the reverse strand, counting down.
CCCTTCCTGAGCAAGGCCGACCTCCGCGAGGCGTACCCCTATGGCCTGATGGGACGTCCCCTCAAGGACTGCGTGCGCATCCAGTCAACCTCCGGCACCACGGGACAGCGCGTTGTGGCCTTCTACACCCAGCACGACATCGAAATATGGGATAACATGTGCGCCCGGGCCATCGCCGCGGCGGG
>JAFUYV010000002.1 GCA_017476945.1 Fretibacterium sp. | reverse complement strand
TGCATCCCCCAGTCCTTCAGCGCGTTGTAGGCGTTGACAGCCTTCTCCGCGTCGTGTGTGTCGTCCTCGTAGCGGAGCTCGAACTTCACATTCCCGCTGGAGGCATTGATCTCATCGACGGCGATCTGCGCGCCGTTCTTGGCCGCATTGCCATAGATGGCCGCGCCGCCCGTCAACGGCCCCGTGCCGCCCAGTTTGAAGGTCTCCGCGCCAAACGCGCAGCCAGCCGTCACAACAAGCACGGCTGCCGCAACGAGAGCAAGTGCTTTCTTCATTATGAATGTCTCCTTTTCCGTAAAACAAGATATATGCTGCGATATCGTCCATCCTCCGGCGGCCGTCCGGGAATGTTCGACTGTAGCCTAACGCCAATAAAACAAAAAGCGGCTGTGGAGTCCAGCCGCTTTGCTCTTGCAAGTCCTTGGCTTCCTCCGCTTTCCTATTCTTTTTGCCCTCCAATAATGATGAGGCCAGCGCCCAACGCTAGTGCGGCAACAAGCGTAAGGCCACGTACAATGACGACAAAAATGGACGCCACCAAAAGGGCGTCCAGAAGGAAAACACACGTCAAAAAAGCCTCTGCACAGGGAGCAGACGCGCTCACAGACATCAAACCCATCTCAAAAGACCTGCCCATGACGCCCTCCCCTTTCCTCAAACTGCCCGGAATTATAAAGAAACTCTGATTAAAAGTCAACAAGCATTTTGCCTTACCTGCCATTCCTTCCTCATAGCCGCACGCAAACAACGAAGCTGAGCTTTTATTTTTTTCGGGGATAAGCTACACTTAACAATAATATTTCTGAATGATTGGGGTCGTGAATATGAAAGAATACGCCAGGGACAAAGGAGACGGGGACAGGGCTCTGAACAACCTGTACGTGTCCCGCCTGAAGAGGGCGCTTGACGTCCTGCTCTCCCTTGGAGGGCTGATCATCCTCTCGCCCCTGTACGCCGCCCTCTCCCTGGCCGTCTTCATCAACGACCCGGGGCCGGTCTTCTTCACGCAGAGGCGCGTGGGGCGGGGCAAAGTCCTCTTCAACCTGCACAAGTTCCGCTCGATGAAGTGCTCTACCCCCCATGACGTTCCCACCCATTTACTCAGCGACCCCGAACAGTACATTACACGGGTGGGGCGTGTGCTTCGGAAGTATAGTTTGGATGAGCTGCCGCAGATATGGGATATTTTTGTGGGGAATATGAGCACTGTCGGCCCCAGGCCTGCGCTCTGGAATCAGGATGACCTCATCGCGGAGCGCGACAAATATGGAGCCAACGACGTCCTCCCCGGCTTAACCGGCTGGGCACAGATCAACGGCCGGGACGAACTGGAGATCCCCGTCAAGGCAAAACTTGATGGGGATTACGTGGCCGCTCTGAGAAAGGGAGCTCTCTCCGCTGTTCAGATGGACCTTCGCTGTTTTCTGGGAACGTTCCTGAAGGTGTTCCGTGCCAGCGGCGTGGTGGAGGGAGGCACGGGCAGCATGGCCCAGCGGGAACGCGACGCCGCTCATGCGTCGTCAGAGCGTCCCGGCGACGAGGCGGGGTTTGAGGATTACGCCTTCAGGCGAACGTTCGCGGTGGACAGGACTGCGCGCAGAAAGGTCCTGATTACAGGCGCGAATTCGTACGTTGGGACGTCCTTTGAGGCCTGGGCAAAGCAGCATTACGCCGGCAACTTTGAGATCGACACCCGTGATATGCGCGATGGCTCCTGGCGGGCATGGGACTTCAGCCCCTATGACACGGTCTTCCATGTGGCGGGCATCGCCCATGCGGATGTGGGGAAGGTCTCTGAGGAGACGAAAGCCCTTTATTACGCGGTGAACACGGATCTCGCCATTGCGACGGCCCGGAAGGCCAGGGACGAGGGCGTGGGGCAGTTCGTCTTTATGAGCTCCATGATCGTCTACGGCGAGTCCTCTGGTCGCGGGAGAGGGCATATTACGAAGGACACCGTTCCCCACCCGGCCAACTTCTATGGCGACAGCAAATGGCAGGCCGATAAGGGCGTCAGGGCTCTCAAGGCCGAAGGGTTCAACGTCGCGGTGCTGAGGCCGCCCATGATCTACGGCAGGGGGAGCCGGGGCAATTACCCCGTGCTGGCCAGGCTGGCGAAAAGACTGCCCCTGTTCCCGGACATCGACAACGAGCGGTCCATGCTCTACATCGATAACCTCACGGAGTTCCTCTGTCTCCTGATGCTGAACGGCAAGGGCGGTGTGTTCTTCCCTCAGAACGCGGAGTACACCCGCACCACGGACATGGTCCGGATGATCGCGCAGGCGTCGGGGCACAGGCTCCTTGTGAGCCGGCTATTCAACCCGGCAGTAGCGCTGGCCTTAAGAGCGCCCGGAAAAATATCCGGCCTTGCCCGCAAGGCCTTTGGAAGCATGGTCTATGACCAGGAGCTGAGCCGCTACAAGGGGCTGGACTACCAAAAGATCGCCCTTGCACAGTCCATTCAGGACATGGAGGGAAACATCAAATGAAAAAGGCTCTGTTCGTCGCGTCCGTCGCCTCCATGATTGATCAGTTCAACCTCCCGAACATCCGCCTGCTTCAGGACATGGGGGCAGAGGTCGACGTTGCCTGCAACTTTGTGAAGGGCAACACGTGCCCCCAGGAAAAGGTGCAGCAGCTTCTGTCTCTGCTGGATGAGATGAGCGTCAACTGCTACCAGGTGGATTTCGACCGGCATACCTCAAACGTTCCGGGACACATCAAAGCCTACAGTCAAATGTGCGCGGTCCTGGAGGGACGAAAGACACCGGTCAACGTCCCGCATCACGAGGGGGGGGGCTACGCCTTCGTCCACTGCCACAGCCCCATTGGAGGGGTTGTCGGGCGGATAGCGGCCAGGAAGCATGGGGTCAGGACGCTTTACACGGCCCATGGCTTTCATTTCTACACGGGCGCGCCTCTGGTGAACTGGCTGATGTTCTACCCCATTGAGAAGGCCCTGGCCCGCGTCACGGACGCCCTCATCACCATCAATCGAGAGGACTATGAGCGGGCGCTCCGGAACTTTTCGTCTGGGAGGGTCTACTACGTCCCTGGAATCGGGATTGATCTGCAAAAATTCCACCGCGGGCAAATTGATATCGAGGCAAAAAGGGCCGAACTTGGTGTGGGCGCGAGCGAGATCCTTATGCTTTCTGTGGGCGAGCTGATCCCACGCAAAGGCCATGAGACCGTCATCCGGGCCCTGGGCCGAATGGGGGCAGGAACGCAGAACGTCCAGTACCTCATCTGTGGAACTGGAGGCCTGCACGACAGACTCTCCGCGCTGATCCATCATGAAGGCCTTGACGGACGGATAGGATTCCTGGGCTTTCGGACCGATATCTCGGAATTGTGTCAGGCTGCGGACCTTTTCGTCTTTCCCTCCAGACAGGAGGGGCTGCCGGTCGCTTTGATGGAGGCTATCGCCTGTAAGACGCCGGCCCTGTGCTCCGACATCCGGGGCAATAGGGACCTTGTGCAGGACAGGAGCTGCCTGTTTCAAAGCGGCGACGTGAAGGGACTGACCCGCATCCTTCAAAAGCTGACGAGGGATGGGCGCAACGACCTCCACCGCATCATGCGGGGCGCCATTGAGGACAACTACGAGCGGCTGAAGAAGTTTGACCTCCACGTCGTTGAGGGGCAAATGCGGGAGATCTATGCCGGTTTGCTGTCATCATAAAATCTAAGCCCCTGGTCTTCCAGGGGCTTGAATTTGAAAAACGCCGAGCGCGAATGTCCGGGGTTGAGCTATAGGAAGAAATACCGGACGGCGAGCAGGAGGCCGACAAGGGCGATACCGAGAAGGGCGAAGAAAAAGAGATCCTCAATAGCTGTCTTGTGGTGTTTTTTGGCGACGTACGCCTGCTTTGTCTTCAGGCGAAGATCCTTCGTCAGCGTCATGACCCCCTGAATTTCCTCGCTGATGCGCAGGTAGATATGCGTTTTGTCCTCATACCGGTCAACCTGTTCCACGGGGAAGGTCGGGGCCTGTCCCGTCTCCTCAAGGAATTTTTGAACCAGGGCGCTGGGACCGCCATCGCCGTCAATGCCCACCTCAAGGACATCCCCAGGAGCGACCTCCGAGGAGGGCTTGCCCCACACGGGGTCGACGCGAGGCCGGCACTGAATCACCGTTCCTTTAAAGGACTTCTCATCCTCGTTATCCTCCTCGGGGGCCTTCTCCTCAAAGGGATCGGCCGGCGCTTTGATGATCTTTGCCTTCTCCAGCTCGGTCCGAGTCAGGAACTCCACCTCACAGGCTACGTCAAAGAAGCACTGCGTCGCCCGCTCAAAGCCCCTGCGGACCTGCCCCTCAACGCGAAGCAGGCGGCGTTTGACCGCAGCATCCCCCTCCTCGAAGAGCTCCACCCGGTCTTCGGTGGGCACCAGTTCGGGCAAAAGGACGTTGAGCTTATCCCCCCAGAGCTTCTCATAGGGTCCAAGCTGAGGGAAGAGCTTGATAAACGTCCGCCAGTCCCGGTTAGTCTTAAAGGACTTCTGGACATAAGGACGGGTGAGCCACAGGGCTTGATGGACAATCTCACCCGTCGCCCCCTCAAAAATCAGGCAAAAAGCCCCTCCCATGTCCCCGCGGCTAGGGGTAAAGGTGTATTTCAGGGCGAGGTATTCGGGCTCCTCGTTATTCTGCGCCAGAGCGCTCTGCACGGCGGCGTTCGCGGCGGCGAGTATCTTGGCGTTGAGTTCTTCGTTGCTGGACAATGTATCAGCCATGAGATCAGCCCCTCAACGGACAGAGTAGCTCTTCGCACTCCAAGACTTGCCGCGCTTCATCTCTCCGGAGATAAGTTCAAGGTAGCGGCCCATGCACTCAGGGCAACGTTTCGAGGGGTCGTTGGCTTCAGCCTCAAACTCCTTCTTGCATTGGATACATCTAAATTTTGCCATCAAGATCTCCTCCTTGGACCGTTCAACCTTTATGGGGCCCGTTCAACACACCCCACTTATCCCTAATATTATAACCAATGATGGGCAAAACGGCACCCAAGCTGTAAAAACAAAAAACTGAGAGGAGGTCGTCTTCCTCCGCCCCCGCGTAAGAGCTGTTACGGATTATCGCCATTCGCAACGCTGATGACGTCAAGCACGACGCTGCGCAGCTCAGGATCCTCCAGAGCGAGCTGCACGTTGGCGGCCAACCAGCCCTTCTGCGTGCCGCAGTCGAAACGCCGTCCCTGATAGACCAGGCCCCAGACGGGCTCCCGCTTCGCCAGGGTCCTGAGGGCATCGGTGAGCTGAATCTCTCCGCCCGCCCCCGCGCCCTGTTCCGCCAGGATAGAAAAGATGGATGGAGAGAGTACATAGCGCCCCATGATAGCGTAGCGGCTCGGAGCGTCCTCAATGGGAGGCTTCTCCACCATGTCGAGGATGCGGTGTATGCCGTCGCTTAAAACCTCTGACCGGACGATGCCGTAGCGGGAGACGTCCTCCGGCGCCACGTGCTCCAGCGCGATGACGCTCCCCCCCAGGCGGTTGTGGACGTCGATGAGCTGAGCCATGACCGGAGGCTCCCCAATGAATACATCGTCCGGCAGGATGACCCCGAAGTACCCGTCGCGGCAGAAAGGCTCCCCGCACAACACGGCATGGCCCAGGCCAAGGGGCTCACGCTGGCGGACGTAAAGGATCTCCGCCATGTTGGAGATCGCCAGCATCTTTTCATAGAGTGCTTCCTTCCCCCGTGATTTCAGCAGGTGCTCCAGCTCGAAGGAACGGTCGAAATAATTTTCGATGGAGCGCTTCGCCCGCCCGGTGATCATGATGATATCCGAGCAGCCGGAGTTCAGCGCCTCCTCGACACCGTAGGAGATGATCGGGCGGTTCACCAGCGGCAGCATCTCCTTGGCAATCTCCTTGGTCACGGGCAGAAACCGCGTTCCAAGCCCCGCCACCGGGAAAAGACATTTCTTCACGACCATCGCATCCAATCGCAAAACCTCCTTTCAGCAGCCGCGGCCTCAGCAGAGCTCCCTGAATTTTTCCATCAGGAGCCTGGACACCTCCTCGACCAACGCTGCCTCCCTGGCCTCGACCAGGATACGCAGCAGGGGCTCTGTGCCGGAGGGGCGCACAAAGACGCGGCCCTTCCCCTCCATCTTCCCCTGAGCCTCGGCAGCGATCTCGTTAACCCTGTCCATATCCAGCTCCTTGCGGGACTCCAAGGGGAGGTTGGAAAGCCTTTGGGCGTAACGTCCAAATCGGTCCACCAACGTGTCCGGGTCCTCGTTAAGGTCCTGAAGGGCCTTGAGGAACAACAGCGCCGTGCACAGGCCGTCCCCCGTGCTGGTAAAGGCATCCGCGATGATATGCCCTGACTGCTCCCCCCCAAGCCGGGCCCCTGAGTGCCGCATGGCGTCCAGGACGTAACGGTCCCCCACCGGACAGCGGACGACCTTGATGCCCTCCCGTTCGAGATGCCCCTCAAGAGCCATGTTGCTCATCACCGTGACGGCGACGCCGCTGCCCAGAAGCCCCTGGGGGAGAAGCCAGCGCGCCAGCACCCATAAGAGAATGTCCCCGTCGATAACGCGGCCCTTCGAGTCCGCCGCGAGCACCCTGTCCGCGTCGCCGTCAAAGGCGAAGCCCAACCGGTACCCCAAACGGGTAACGTACTCCCCCAGGTGCTCCATGTGCATGACACCCGCGCCCTCGTTGATGTTCATCCCATCAGGGGAGGCACCAATGAGTGGGCAGGCCGCCCCAAGGCGCTTAAGGAGCACCGGCATCACGACGCTGGCCGCCCCGTGCGCGCAGTCAAACGCCACCTTATTGGCAAGGAGCTCAACCCCGCAGCGTGGAAGGGAGGCCAGATGTTCCGCGTAGCCCCGGACAAGATCAGGCCGGCTGAGCACCTCCCCGACGGACGCGCCCGTGGGCCGCCAGTCATCCGTGAGGTTGTCCCCGATGTACTCCTCTATGCTCAGCTCCGCCTCGTCGGAGAGCTTGCAGCCGTCGTGATCCAGGAATTTGATGCCGTTGTACTCCGCCGGGTTGTGCGAGGCGCTGATCACCGCTCCGCCGTCCACCCCGAGGCTCCGCACGGCGCAGCTCACCCCCGGCGTCGGGATAACGCCAATAGAGAGCACCTCCGCGCCGGCCGAGGTCATCCCCGCGGCAAGCGCCCCCTCCAACATCATGCCGCTTCTCCTCGTGTCCCTTCCCAGGGCGATCCTGGGGCGCGGCACGCCGCCCTTCTCCATCAGGAACAGAATAAAAGCCCTTCCCAGCCGCAGGGCCATCTCAGGGGTCATTCCCCCCTTGTTGGCAACGTCGCGGACACCATCCGTTCCGAAAAGCACCCTCTTACTTGTCACAGCGATTCCCCATTCTGACTCACCATTTTTCCAAATCCTCCGCCGCGTTGAACGTCACGGTCGGAGGGTCGGTTTTCACCACACTGAAGTCGCCTGAGGCAAGCTCCGTCCTCACGGGCAGCGTCACCGGCGTTACGAAGATATTGGAAAGATCTGCCCAGGCCCTGAGCCCAATATCCCCGGCGGCAACGCTCTCAATCTTCGAGGGCGACCCCTCAACGGTCACGGTAACGGACGGCGGGTTGACCGTCCAGCCCCTTGCCGTGCCTCGGACCTCGACGGGGATGTTCGCCAGCGTCTTCCCCGCCTTGACCTCCCCCATCTGTAACGTGATGCGGACGGAGCCACCTCCCGAAAGCGCCACTCCCTCCACGTCAGGGGCTTTAAGGGGGACGACCATCGCCTGATTTTCCGTGAACAGGGAGATATCGACCGTCTCCGTGTCCACAGCCTCAACTCTGTCAAGCAGCTCCAAAGCCCCCTCCACCTGCACCTCCGACGGGTCCGTGACAATGGACCGAATCTCGTGGTCCGCGTCGAGTTCCCCGCTGAGACGTACGTTGACCGGGACCTTCCGCTTGGGGAGGCCCCGCGCCAGCGTCCCCTTGAAGCGGACCTGCGCCGGCTCGAGGGTTACGGTGCCGTCGAAGGGCTCCGACTGCACGAACTTTAAGGGCAGGAGCAGTTCCTTCCCGGACTGCAGCTCCTCGATTGAGGGCATCACGCGGAGAGCTCCCACCTTCGCCACATCCCCCTCCATCCCCCGGACCCCAACCTCCTTGGGGATGACCTCCACCCCCTCTAAATACTGCCCCTCCGGGATATCCTTGGGCAGGACGGCCTCCACGGGCATGAGGCGCACGATCTGACGCACCAGGTCGAGCACCACCTGGGAGGGGACGCAGGAGACCAGCGTGATGTCCGGTGGAAGGGCGACGCTGACGTTCTGCGTGTAGCGCTTTCCGGGCGCGAGGCTGCGCGCGTCCACAAAGCAGGCCACCGCGTCATAGTTCAGCCGCGCCATGTCCGACTCAAGCCCCCTGATCTCGATGTCCACCTCCTGGATCCTGCCGCGGAGCACCGTCTGAGGGTCAAGAGAGCGGTACTCCAGCGGGCAGGTGAATTTACGGGTCACATAGTCGCTCTCCTCCGTCCCGGTCACATAGAACCACAGCGCCATCGCCGTGGCCACGGAAATCGCCCACAGCGCCCACGGCGAAGTGAGGATATCGTCGATGCTTTTGTTCACTAGTTTCATAGATCACTTCACCTCCTCAAGGGCGCTCATGGCGCTCCTCACCGCCCGTCTGCGCCTCCCTTGGCCCGGAGCTCCACAGCAGGCGCAGGAAACCCTGAAGGCGGCTCCGCCACGTCCTGAGCGCGGGATCCCCGGCAAAGTAGTGCAACAGGAGCTTCTCCACCTGAAACTCCTTCAGGTTTTTCGAGAGCCGGCCCTTGAAGGCCAGGGAGATATCTCCCCGCTCCTCGGAGACCACCAGCACAATTGCGTCCGACACCTCAGAGATGCCGAGGGCCGCCCGGTGCCTCGTCCCGTACCAGCGGGAGATCTCCGGCGCGTCCGCGAGGGGGAGATAGCACCCGCCCGCTATCAGCGAGTAGCGGTCCAGGATCAGCGCCCCGTCGTGCAACGGGTTGTCCTTCCAGAAGATGGAGATGATGAGCTCCTGGGTGACGTTTGCGCTCAGATGGATGGCCGTGTGCCAGTACTCCCCCAGTCCCGTCTCCTGCTGAAAGACGAGGAGCGCGCCGATCTTGTGGGCCTTCATGTAGCTCAGCGCTCCCACGATCTGCTTGACCCGCTGCTCCGCCTCGTCAAGATTCATCTGACGATGCCACAGGTTGCCGCGCCCAATCTCCTCCAGCATCTTGCGCAGCTCCGGCTGGAAGACGATGGGGACCGCAAAGCTCAGGGCCCAGATCGTCTGCCCCAGGAGCCACGTGAGGAGCCGGAAGTGCAGCATCGACGCCAGCGCGGAGAAGAGGACAAGCACCAGCACCCCCTTCAGGAGCTGCACCGCCCTTGTCCCGACGATCAACACCAGGATGCGGTAGATGATCACCGAGACGATGAGGATATCGAGAAAGGTCCTGACGTCAGACCACATGCGCGCGCCCCCTCAAAACCGGCCGCCGGGCGGATCAGACCACAAGGCGGACCCTCCCCCTGTAGATCAGCCCGCGCGTGCCGTCAACGGAGACGACGTCGCCGTCCATCAGGGTGGAGAAGGCGTCCGCCACGCCGACGATGCAGGGCAGGTTGTAGTCCATCGCGAGGGAGTTGCCCTCGGAGATGAGCATCCCGCTCTCGAACAGGACCGCGCCCACCTTGTCCAGGACGGGGCGGTACTCCTCGCTGAGCTGGCGGACAACCAGGACGCACCCCGGCGTCGCCTTCTCCATGGCCTCCTGGGGTGTGTGGGCAATGCAGACCGGGCCCGAGGCGTTCTTGTTCAGCAGGGGCGTCCCGGAGAGGATGATGGTCCCCGACGTCAGGACCTCGACCATATTTGTGGAGCCCGGCCGGCCGATGGGGACCCCCGCCGTGATGACGACCAGCTCCCCCTCCGGCAGGAGGCCGGCGCTGACGCAGGTGTTGATCGCCTCCTTGGCCGCGACGTTGACGTCGGACATCTCGAACAGGCGGACGGGCTGCACGCCCCACCACAGGGCCAGCTCGCGCCACGTCTGCTGCGACGGCGTTACGCCGAGGATGGGACAGGACGGCCTGTGCTTGCTGATCATTCTGGCCGTCATGCCGCTCCGGCTGAGGGAGATGATCGCCGGCGCGCCGATCTGCCTGGCGATCAGGACCGCCGCGCCGCTGACCGCGTCCGGCACGCTGGGGACCTCCGACGGAATGGATTTATCGCGATTGTGGATGCCCCAGATGCCCAGCTCCTTCTCCGCGCGGTCCACGACGTGCCGCATGGTGGCGACGGATTCAACAGGGTAGTTCCCTGACGCTGTCTCGCCGGAGAGCATCACGGCGTCCGTCCCGTCCAGCACGGCGTTGGCCACGTCGCTGGCCTCGGCGCGCGTCGGGCGCGGATTGCGGATCATGGAGTCCAGCATCTGAGTCGCAACGATCACAACCTTGCCCCGTGTGCGGCACATCTCGATGATGTGCTTCTGGACCAGGGGGACGTCCTCCGTGGGAATCTCAACGCCAAGATCCCCACGCGCCACCATCACGCCGTCCGCGGCGTCGACGATCTCCGAGATGTTCTGGACAGCCTGACTGGTCTCGATCTTGGCGAGGACTTTCATCGTGCTGCCGCAGTCCCGTATCAGCTTCCGCACCTCAAGGATGTCCGAGCGCGTCTTGACGAAGGAGACAGCCAGGTACTCCATGCTGTGCTGGATGCCCCAGACGATGTCCGCCCGGTCCTTCTCCGAAAGAGCTGGGAAGGACATATCAGCCCCGGGGATGTTAATGCCCTTCGTGTTGCGGAGGGGCCCGCCAACGATGACGCGGCACAGGACCTCCTGCTTCCGCTCGTCCACGCTCTCCACCTCCAGGTGCAGGCCGCCGTCGTCGATATAAACGCTCTGCCCCGGCGTGACCTCCTGGGCCAGACGCGGGTAGTTGACGTAGATGCGCTCCGGGGTCCCGACACAGGACTCGTCCGCCGTCAGGATGATCTCACTGCTCGCGGCGAGCTGGATTTCCCCGTCCTGCATCCTGCCTGTGCGGATCTCCGGCCCCTTGGTGTCCAGCAGCGTCGCGATGGGCCTCTTCAGGTCCCGCTCCACCTGGCGGACCAGGCTCAGCTTCCTTTCGTGTCCCTCGTAGTCGCCGTGGCTGAAGTTCAGCCGGGCCACGTTCATCCCTGCCTCCGCCATCGCCTTCAAGGTATCGTAGTTCTCGCTGGCGGGGCCTATCGTACAGACTATTTTTACAAACACGTATCCTTCACCTCAAATTTTTTCATTTCCCTGCAACTTCCATCATTGCAACTTCCATCATTCCTTCAACTCATCGGTCCGAAGGAGACCTCCAGGGCCTCCTCGGGGACGACAGCGGCAAGACATTCCCTCACGCGCTCAGGGGACGGCGTCACTCGATAGTCCCCCAGGTAGACGGCACAGGAGTCCTGGTCGTCCCTAAGCCCAAGCAACACCGGTGATGGCCCGCGGCAGTCCCGCAGTGCCCGCGCGAAGTCCTTGACGTTCAGCTCCGGGATCAGGTTCATCCTCAGCGCCACGTTCACGAGGCGCGGCTCCTGGTCCTTCAGGTCGTCCAACAGGCTCAGGTTCTCGACAATGAGCTGCCCCCGGTCATCCATCCTTCCCTCCACCACGCAGGCGCTCCCCGACATCGCCCTGTCCCTGATCTTCGTCCAGGTCCGGGGGAAGGCCACCAGGGGGATGCTGCTCTCCGAGTCCTCCAGGAGCATCACCCCCATCGCGTCGCCCTTCTTGGTCGTCTTTTCAGAGACGGAGAGAAGGATGCCCCCCACCTGGGGCTTCACCTTCCCCACCCACAGAGGAAGGTCGGCGATGAGGCAGTTGGTGAACTTTGAGAGCTCCTTTTCATAGGCGTCGAAGGGATGGCCGGAGATGTAGAGCCCCGTCACCTCCTTCTCGTAGTCAAGGCGCTCGTGGCTGGGGAAGTCCGCCACATCCGGCAGGTCGGGCTCCATGTCGTCCTTCTCGGAGTCGTCCATCAGCTCAAACAGGGAGAGCTGGTCGCCCTTCGCCGTGAGCTTCTGGGCAGCCGCGATGTAATCGGGCAGCCCCGCGATGAGGCGCGCGCGGTTCGGCTCAATCTCGTCGAAGGCCCCCGCCTTGATGAGGTTCTCCACCACCGCGCGGTTCATCACGCTCAGGTCCACGCGGCGCAGGAAGTCCCACAGGGATGAAAAGGGCTTTTCCCTGCGCGCCTCGATGATGGACTGCACGGCGTTGTGGCCCATGCGGGAGACCGCGCCCAGCCCGAAGCGGATGACGTCCCCGACGGCGGTGAAGCTCTCCATCGACGAATTAATGTCCGGCGGCAGGACGGCCAGTCCGCTCTTGCGGACCTCACGCACGTAGTGCCCCAGCACATCCTTTTTGGCCTTCATCTGGCTGGAGAGGTAAGCCGCCATGAACTCCGGCTGGTAGTTCGCCTTCAGATAGGCGGTGTCATAGGCCACGATGGCGTAGGCCGCGCTGTGGGACTTGTTGAAGCCGTAGCCGGCGAACTTCTCGATGTTATCGAAGATCGCCCCGGCGGTCCTCTCGTCAATTTTATTCTTTGCGGCCCCGGCCAGGAACTTGGCACGCTGCTCCTGCATGACCTCGACCTTCTTCTTGCCCATCGCGCGGCGCAGCAGGTCAGCCTCCCCCAGCGTGTAGCCCGCCAGGACCGACGCGCACTGCATGACCTGCTCCTGGTACAGGATGACTCCGTAGGTCTCCTTCAGCACACCCTCCAGCATAGGGTGCGGGTACTCCGGCCGGGCCTCGCCATGCTTGCAGCGGATGTACTGGTCCACCATGCCGCTGTCCAGCGGCCCGGGACGGTACATGGCCAACGCGGCGATGAGATCCTCGAAGCAGTCGATCCTCAGCTTGCGGAGCATGCTCCGTATGCCATCGGATTCCAGCTGGAAGACCCCCATCGTGTCCGCCTCCTGAAGGATCTTATACGTTGCCGGGTCGTCCGTCGGGATCTCGTTCAGGACCGGCGGCGTCTTGCCGTTAAGCCGGATGTTCTCCAGCGCTTCCTCCAAGATTGAGAGCGTGCTCAGGCCAAGGAAGTCCATCTTGACCAGGCCCAGCTTCTCCACAGGCTCCATCGTGAACTGCGTCACGGTCTGGGACACGTCCAGCTCGCCCTCGGCCGGGGCGGCGCCGGTGGACTTGATGCGGCGGATGGGCACGAGGTCCGTGATGGGCACGGGGGTAATGACGACTCCCGCCGCGTGCTGCGACGCGTGGCGCGCCAGCCCCTCGATATGCTCCGCCACCTCCAGCGCCTCCCGGACACGCCCATCCTCCTTCGCGATCTCCTCCAGCTCCGGCGTCCGGTCAAGGGCCTCCTGGATGCTCTTCGCGTCGGCGGGAATCAGCTTGGCCACCTTGTCCATCAGGGTATATTCTATCCCCGTGGCGCGGCCCACGTCCTTCACCGCCTGGCGGCTCTTCATCCTTCCGAAGGTGATGATCTGCGACACGCGGTCGCTGCCGTACCGCTCGACAATGTATTTCAGGAGCTGCTCACGCCCCTTGTCGGACACGTCCGTGTCGATATCGGGCATGCTGATACGCTCCGGGTTCAGAAAGCGCTCAAACAGCAGGTTATATCTCAGCGGGTCCAGCTCCGTGATGCGGAGGCTCCACGCGACGAGGGACCCCGCCGCCGAGCCGCGCCCCGGGCCGATGGGGATGGAGCGCTCCTTTGCCGCCTGGATGATGCCCGACACGATCAGGAAGTACGCGGAAAACCCCATCTTTGTGATAATGCCCAGCTCGTACTCCAGCCGCTTGCTATACTCCTCCGGTGGGTCCTCCGTCTTCAGCCGGACCTTCAGCCCCGCGCGCGCCTGTTCCTCGAGATAGGAGTCCAGGGTCATGCCCTCGGCCAGCTCCAGGCTGGGCAGCATGTAATGCCCCGTCTTGAGCTTCAGCTCGACGTTGCAGCGCTCCGCGATGGCGACGGTGTTGTCCAGCGCCTCCGGCACCTCCGCGCCGAAGATGGCCTCCATCTCCTCCGGCGAGCGGAGGTAATAATCGTTGTCCGAGAAGCCGAAGGCATCGTCCGTGCTGTCGGCATGGGTGTTGACCTTGATTAAAATTTTGTGCCAGGCGTAGTCCTCCCTGTTAAGGTAGTGCGCGTCGCTGGTGGCGATGAGGGGGATGCCCGTGTCCTTTGAGATGCGCATCAGGGCCTTATCCACGACCGCCTGCTGCGGCAGGGAGTTCGACATGATCTCCAGGAAGAAGTTGCCCTTGCCCATGATGTCCTGATACAGCAGGGCGCGCTTCGCGGCCTCGTCCTCCCTGCCCTCCAGGATGAGCTGAGGGATCTCCCCCGCGAGGCACGCGGACGACGCGATGATCCCCTTGGCGTGGCTCGCCAGGAGGTCATGGTCGATGCGCGGCTTATAATAGAACCCGTCCGTGTTGGCGACAGAGATGATCTTCACGAGGTTGTGATATCCCTCCTCGTTCTCCGCGAGGAGCAGCAGATGGTTGTTCTTGCCCTTCTTTTCACGGGAGCGGTAGCCGTCCGGGTCAACGTAGGTCTCGCACCCCAGGATGGGCTTCACCCCCTGGGCGCGGCAGTTCTCGTAGAACTCCACGACGCCGTACATGACCCCATGGTCAGTCATGGCGACCGCCCCGCTCTGGGGGACATTTCTCTCAACGCTCCAGCCTGCCACCTTCTTCGCCAGGTCCTTTGTGCGGATGGCCCCGTCCAAAAGGCTGTACTCCGTGTGGACGTGCAGGTGTACAAACGGTCTCGTCATCTAGCTCTCGCTCCCCTCATCGCTCGCGGCGTCCTCGTTCTCTTCCTCGTCCGTGGCCCCGCCGGCCTCATGCCGGACGAGGACCAACTCACCCCTCATCACCCGGGAGACCTCCTTCACGACCCCCCCAAAGGGTAGCCCCGCCTCAAACGCAGGCGTCTCCTGCGCCGCCTCGCCGCTCCCCTCACGCGGCTGAGGCGGGAGGTCAAAGGCGGAGGGGCGCGGCCTCTCTTCGCGCGCCGTCTCAACCTGCCGCTCACTCAACGGCTCTGCCGCCTGGGGCTCAGGCGAGGGCAGCGCCGCGGGACAGGCAAAGGTCTCCTCGCCGCACCGCAGGAATATCCCGCCCTCGTAACCGGTCAGAGTCCGTGCCAACCCCGCGCAGTTCCGCGCCAGGCGCAGCACCTCGTAGCTGTACCGGCACCCCATGTCCAGGAGCAGGCATCCCTCCGCCTCCCGCAAGGCCGCGTCCAGCAGCCCGCAGTACAGCACAAAGTCCACCTCCTGCACCCTGGACAGGAGCTGGACCACCATCTCCTCGGGGACGGGTTTCCACGCCAGCGCCGGAAGGACAGACTCGTCTGATGATTGGGAAAGGTTCTCCCCGGAGAGCAGAGGGAGCTGCCCCTCAGACGCCGGGCTCAGCCCCCTCTCTGGCCCGCGTCCCGCCTCCGACTTTTTTTCGCGCGGGGCCGGGGGGGTGGGCAAGGGCGGCGGAACGGGCATTGCCGCCTTGGGCCGGGGGGGCTCCGCCTGAAGGGTGGCCGCTGCCCCCTGTCGGGGTTGGGACGGAGCCAGGGCCAACAGCAGCAGCCCTGTCAGGACATCCGGCCGCACACCCTGACGCGCCTGGGTAATCAGGCCGGCCAGGGAAGCCAATAACGAACGCAAGGCATCCGATGCCCATCGGGGGGCCTCCTGCTGAAGGAACTGCCGCTCCTGCTCAGAGACATCGAGGGAGTCCACCACGTCCGGCCAGCGAACCGTCAGCCAAAGGTTGCGCACCAGCGAAAAGAGCTCCTCAAAGACGCGCTGGGGCGAGCC
>JAFUYV010000055.1 GCA_017476945.1 Fretibacterium sp. | reverse complement strand
TATCCCGGCATGTTCGTGCGGGTGATGCGCCGTGAGGGGGAGGAGGTCCTGGCCGTTGAACGCTGAGCTGTGGGATAATCTGGGTTTCTTCCTCACGCGGCTGCGGGGCCTGCCGTCCTGCGAGTCTTTGACGCTGCCGGGCGGGTTTTGCCTGTCCACCGGGTCGGGCTCCGCGTCGGAGAACTGGGCCTTCCTTCCCGGCATCGTGCCGGATGGGGCGCTCGTGGAGGCGGTCCTGCGCTTTTTTGGGGAGCGGGGCCTGCCCTTCATCTGGCCGGTTGAGGCCCCCTTGGAGAACCAGGCGAAGGGGACGGAGGCGTTGGCCATGGCGGGGCTCCACGACGCGGGGCGGCTCGTGGTGATGTGCCGCGGAGTGGACGGCCTGCCGGAGGGTAATTTGAGCGTGGCCCTCCGGCCTGTCCTCACGCCGGAGGACGCGTTGGGTTGGGCGGAGGCGGCCTGGCGCGGCTTTGACGGGGACGCGCCGGCTCCGGGGCCGTTCCGGGCGCTGGCGGACGCCATGCGGGGGGATGCCCCCGCGCTGTACCTGGCGTCGGCACGGATCGGCGATGAGGACGTGGGGACGTGCCTTCTGGCGCTGCCGCCCTTCCCCGGCGCGGGCGGAGTCTATTACTTTGCGACCGTGCCGGAACACCGGCGGCGGGGCGTGGCGGCGGCGATGATGGCGGAGGCGGCCCGGCTCGCGCGCTCGCGGGGGCTGAAGCGCATCATCCTGCAGTCGACGCCGTCGGGCCTGCCCTTCTACCGCAGCGCGGGCTTTGAGTCCCTCGGCGGGCTGGCCCTGTTCTCCACCTCGCCGGACGTGTTCTGACGAAGATACGCTATAATAGTAAAAATGAATAGAGATACCCACGCTCCCAAGGGGGTTGAGCGATGTTTGGGACGGATATAGGGATCGACCTGGGGACGGCGACAGTCCTGATTTACGAAAAAAAACACGGGGTCGTGCTGCGCGAGCCGTCGGTCGTGGCCGTGGACGAGGACTCCGGCAGGGTCCTGGCGGTGGGCTACGAGGCTAAAAACATGGTGGGCAGGACTCCGGGCAGCATCACCTCGGTGCGCCCGCTGCGCGACGGGGTGATCGCGAATTACTCCATGACGGAGGCCATGCTCCAGCATTTTATGCGCAAGGTCACGAAGGGTTGGCGTCGGTTCTTTCGCAATCGCGTCATGATCTGCGTCCCCTCCGGGGCGACGGACGTGGAGCGTCGCGCCGTGCTGGAGGCCGCGCTGGAGGTTGGGGCCAAGGAGGCCTATCTCATCGAGGAGCCCATGGCCGCGGCCATCGGGGCCAACCTCAACGTGGAGGAGGCCCGCGGCAAGATGTTGGTGGACATCGGCGGGGGCACGACGGACATCGCCGTCATCTCCCTGGGGGGCGTGGTGGAGTCCAAATCCCTGCGCCTGGGCGGGGACAAGTTCGACGAGGCCATCATGCGCTACCTCCGCCGTCAGTATAACCTCGCCATCGGCGAGCAGACGGCCGAAAACCTGAAGATCATGATCGGTACCTGCACCCCCCTTGAGGAGGATCTGCGCATGGTCATCAAGGGGCGTGACCTGCTCCAGGGTCTCCCGCGCCAGATCGAGGTGACGAGCTCCGCGGTCAACATGGCCATCGGCGAGATGATCCAGAGCCTCGTTGACGGCGTGAGGAACGTCCTGGAGCTAACGCCGCCTGAGCTGTCGGCCGATATCATAGACAGGGGCATTGTCCTGACGGGAGGGGGCGCCCTCCTGCGGGGCCTGCCGGACCTGATCGCCCAGCAGACGGGCATCAACTGCTTCGCGGCGGAGAACCCGATGGAATCGGTGGCGCTGGGGACGGGGCGGGCGCTGGCGGAGATCGACCGCCTGCGCAGTTCCAGCCACAACGGCATCCTGGTGAACCTCAAGAAGGGGAGCCGCCGCCGTTAGATGTGTGAGTTTTAAGGGTGTGATTTTATGCACAGAGGGCTTTACGCGGCCGCGTCCGCGATGCTGGTCCAGGAGACGAACCTGGATGTGGTGACGAACAACCTGGCCAACGTGGACACGCCGGGCTATCGCCGCCGAGTGTCGGCCAACGCGGACTTCACCGCCTACATGGACCGCATAGAAAAGGTCTCCGAGGACGCAGAGACGAAGCTGATGACGACCTCGCCCTTCACGATGAACTGGAAGGGTAAGCAGACCATCGGGACGCTGGCGCTGGCCAACGTCTTCTCCGAGGACGTGATGGACGACCACCCCGGCGTGGTCAAGACGACGGAGAACCCCTTCGACATCGCCATCGACGGGCCTGGCTTCCTGGCCGTCCAGGACGGCGGCGGCAACACGTTCTACACCCGCGCGGGGAACTTCACCCTCGACAGCGAGGGCCTCATGACCACGCCCGACGGGCTGACGCTCCAGGGCGAGGGCGGCGGCATCGAGGTCGGCACGGCCTCAAAGGTGGTCATCACCCGGTCGGGGCAGGTCGTCGCGGACGGCGCGGTCGTTGCGAATATCCCGCTCTACACCTTCGAAAACCCGACGTACCTCCGCCACGCGGCCAGGAACCTGTTCACGCCCACGGAGCAGTCCGGCGCGCCGCAGGGGGTGGAGGCGCCGCGTTTCTTCTCGGAGGCCCTGGAGATGTCCAACGTCAGCGTCGTGGAGGAGATGGTCCGCATGATCGAGGCCCAGCGGGCCTACGAGGGGGCGTCGAAGGCGCTGATGACCCACGACGACATGACCAGCCGCCTCATCACCTCATACAGCAGAGGATAAGCAGGGGGAATAGATAAATGTTAAGATCGCTTTGGACCAGCGCGTCGGGCATGATCGCCCAGCAGACCCATCTGGACGTCGTCTCCCACAACCTCGCGAACGTCAACACGCAGGGCTACAAGAAACGCCGCGCAGACTTCGAGGACCTGATGTATCAGATATGGCGGGAGCCGGGCACGCCTGTGGAGCCGAACTCGGTGGTGCCGACGGGTGTGCAGGTCGGCCTGGGCACGCGCGTCACCGCCACGCCCAGTTTTGGCGTGCAGGGAAACTTTCAGATCACCGACAACCCTCTGGACTGGGTCATCGCGGGGTCGGACGCTTACTTTCAGGTGACCATGCAGGATGGCGCCATCGCCTACACGAGGGCGGGGGCGTGGCAGCTTGATAACGACGGCCAGATCGTCAGCGAGGACGGCCTTCTTCTGGAGCCCGCCATCGTCGTCCCGGAGGACGCGGAGGAGATCCAGCTCTCCAATACGGGCCTTGTGAGTGTCCGTATGCCAGGGGAGACGGACCTTCAGGAGATCGGCCAGCTAGAGCTGGTGCGTTTCATCAACCCGGCGGGCCTCCGCGCCCTTGGGGACCGGCTCTTCGTGGAGACGCCCGCCAGCGGCGCGCCCATCGCGGGGCAGCCTGGCGATGATGGGATGCCGGAGGTGCGCCAGAAGGTCATCGAGATGTCCAACGTCCAGGTCGTGGAGGAGATGGTCGAGATGATCGTCGCCCAGCGGGCCTACGAGGCGAACTCCAAGGGCATCCAGACGGCGGACGATCTGCTGCGCATCGCCAACGGCCTGAAGCGGTAGCGGCGTCCCGCAACCATGAAGATGAGGTATGCTCTGAGGCGGGGATTTCTCCGCCTCTTTTTTGTCCTGGCCGCGCTTCTTCTTGCCGGCGGCGGGGCCTCTGCCGCCCAGCGCGCGGCGGGCGTGCGCGTGACCATCCCATCCGTCCTCTATATGCAGGACGCGGCCTTCACCTTGGGGGAGGCCGCCCGCATTGAGGGGCCCGTCAATGTGAGGGCGACGCTGTCGTCGCTCATCCTCTCCACGTCCGGCGGGGTGCTGACGCGCGACGAGGTCCTTCAGGCCATCAGCGCCAGCGGGCTGGGCGGGTTTCGCGTGGAGCTCCGCATGCCCGCCCGTGTCCGGGTGGAGACGCCCGGGCCGGAGGGGAATGGCACGGAGACCCCGGAGCCCGGCGTTCAGCCATCCGGCTCTGACTCGTCCCTGTCCTCTATGGTAAAATCACTCTCAGCATGGGACGGCGAGGTGGAGGTTACGGCCGTGGGGTCCATCCCGCGGGGGCGGCTTGTGGAGCCCGCGTCGATTGTGCCGGGGACCCCGGCGGCGACGCTGCGCTTCCAGGACGAGCGGGGCCGTGTGCGCTCCCTGTCCGTGAGGATGGCGTGGACGCAGAATGTCCTCGTCGCGGCGCGGAGCATCCAGCGCGGCGTCCCCATCACGGCGCGGGACCTCATGCTCAGGCCGATGAAGATCACCCGGCCGGGCGTCTACGCCGTGGACGCGGCGGAGGCGGTGGGGCACATTTCCCGGAAGCCTCTGAAGCAGGGCGAGCCTGTTCCGGTTGAGTTTTTGTCGGGCCCCACGCAGGTCAGGAAGGGCCGGAAGGTGACGATCGTGGCGCGCTATGGCGGGCTGACGGCGACGGCGGACGGGGTGCTTCTGGAGGACGGCTCCCCAGGGGATCTGGTGCGGGTCCGGCGTTCGGACAACAAGAAGAGCGTCGTTAAGGGCTATATCGTGGACGAGAACACGGTGGAGGTGAGGGTCCAATGAAAAAACAGTTAAGATTAAGTTTTTTGATGTGCGTTTTGGTGGCCATGGGGTTGACGGCCCCGGCGGGGGCGGCCTCGCTGTGGGATGACCGGACGAACTGGCTGGCGGACGCGCGGCCCAGCCGCGTGGGGGACATTGTGACGGTCCTCATCAATGAGAGGACGGACGCCAAGGACGAGGCGACGATGGACGTGCAGAAGTCGTCCAGCAATTCGGTCAGCGACGGAACGGGCATCCTGAGCTTCATCCGCAGCCTGAGCCTGACCACGTCCAACACCAGCGCTGGGGACGGCTCCGTGGAGCGCAAGCACCACGCCACGGGCACGGTGGCCTGCCTGGTGACGGAGGTGCTGCCGAACGGCAACCTGGTCATCGAGGGCACGCGGGACGTCCGCACCAGCGACGAGATCCTTCAGTTCCAGATCATCGGCGTCATCCGGCCGCAGGACGTCAACAGCGACAACCAGATCAACAGTTCCCTCATTGCCAACGCGGAACTGGCCGTCAAGGGCCGGGGGATTATCTCGCGCACGCAGAAGCCGGGGGTCGTGACGCAGGTCCTCCAGGCCGTGTTTTAGAGGCGGCGGAAGATGAGTAAAAAAATCCTCGTGGGGCTGTGTCTGGTCCTCGCGATGTCTTGTCTGATGGCGGCGCCGTCCTTCGCGGCTGTCAACCTTCAGGATATGGACTTCTCCCGCGTGCATCCCAGGGTGCGCATCAAGGACATCGTGGAGGTGGAGGGCGCGCGTGACAACCAGCTCACCGGCATCGGCCTGGTGACGGGCCTGCCCGGCACGGGCGACAACTCCACCATGGCCACGCAGATGATGCGGAACATGATGCGGAATTTTGGCGTGACGCTGGACTCGCGGGCGGCCCGGACGCGCAACATCGCCGTGGTGTCCCTGACGGCGAAGCTGCCGCCCTACACGCGCCCCGGCCAGAACATCGACGTGAGCGTCAGCGCCATTGGCAACGCGTCGAGCCTCCAGGGCGGGACGCTGCTCCAGTCCCCGCTGCGGGCGGCGGACGGCAAGGTCTATGCCGTGGCTCAGGGCTCGGTGCTGGTGGGCGGGTTCAACGCGGAGGGCGCGGCGGCCTCCCGGACGAAGAACGTCCCCACGGCGGGGCGCATCCCCGGCGGGGCGATCGTCGAGCGGGACGTGCCGATGGACTACGCCGCGGGAGGGCAGATGGCCCTCCTGCTGCGGGACCCGGATTTCACCACCTCCCAGCGCATCGCGGACGCCATCAACCGCAAGTTCGGCGTGGTGGCCTCCCCGGTGGACGCGGGGCGGGTCGTCATCAACGTGCCGGGTCAGTACCTGGCGGCCCCGACGGCCTTCCTGGCCAACCTGGAAAAGCTTGAGATTGAGCCGGACACGACGGCGCGGGTGGCCGTCAACGAGCGCACCGGCACGGTGGTGATGGGCGGCAACGTCAGGATCAGCTCCTGCGCGGTGGCGCATGGGAACCTGACCGTCTCCGTGCGCGAGGACCCGAACGCCGTCCAGCCGGAGGCCTTCAGCGCCGGGGGCACCGCGATAGAACGCCGCTCGGACATCACGGTGGACGAGGACGGCGCCAGCATGATCGCGATGCCCGCCACGACGACCGTGAGGGACCTGGTGCGCGTGCTGAACTCCATCGGCGCGACGCCTCGGGACATCATCGAGATCCTCCAGGCGGTCAACGAGGCCGGGGCCCTGCACGGCGAGCTCGTCAATATGTAGGGGGGGCGGGACAGATGATAAAGGCCTTGGATCAGTACAGCCTCCGGCCGGTCAGCACGAGGGTGGACCCGGAGATACACAAGACGAAGGAGGCCCAGGAGCTCAAGGGGGCCTGCCAGCAGTTCGAGTCCATCCTGTGGGCGAAGCTGTGGAAGCAGATGCGCGACAGCGCTCAGGCGATCAGCGGCCACGACCAGGGACGCCCCTGGAAGCAGATGGAGGACCTGTCGCTGGAGATGGCGTCGGACGACCTGGTGGAGAGCTCCGGCGGCGCGGGGCTGTGGAAGATGCTCTACGACAGCATGATCGGCAAGGTCGCCGCGGACCGAGAGGCCCGGCAGCGTCGGGAGGCGGACGCTGCGGCGGACGCCGCGTTTGATGCCTTCAACAACGCCCCTGGGGAGTCGGAGGCCGGTCCCGCGTTCGAGGCCAGCGCGTGAGCCTCTGGTGGGAGGGGGGCCTGCGCTTCCACTGTCTGGAGTGCGGCCGCTGCTGCCGGGGGGAGCCGGGGGCGATCTTCTTCACGCCGGAGGAAGGGGAGCGGATCGCCGCCCACCTGGGTGTCAGCCGGACAGAGCTCCGGGCCAAGGTCACGATGCGCTGGGGCCCGCCCAGCTTCCGGGAGCGCCCCAACGGGGACTGTATCTTCTACGACGCGGAGTCCGCGCGGTGTTCCATCTATCCCGTGCGGCCGTCGCAGTGCCGGTCGTTTCCCTTCTGGCCGGAGGTGCTGGAGTCCCCGGCGTCGTGGCAGGCCTACGCCGCCCGATGCCCCGGCATGAACGACGGCCCGCTCCTCTCCCCGGCGGAGATGGCGGAGTGGGTCTGCCGGGCCGAGACCTGGACGCGCTCCGAGCCAGCGGACAAAATGTAAGTTTGTTTTTTTCGGGCTAAGGTGGTATACTGTGGAGAGTCAAAGTGGAGGAAGTGTTGTCTTATGCCAAGGACCCTCTCATCCATCAAGGATCAGCTTATTTCCTACAAGGGGCAGTTAGTTCGTTGTCGGACCTCCAAGGGGCGCAACCGCGTCGAGGAGACGGAGGGCATTGTCTTGGAGGTGTATCCAAAGCTCTTCACGATGTACGACAACCTGCGGTCCAGCACGGTCTCGTTCAGCTACGCGGAGCTGCTTACCCGCGAGGTGGAGCTTGAGGTCGTGAACTGACCCCCTGCCAGGCCTCATGACGAGCCCCCGGCCGTGCGCCGGGGGTTCGTGCAGTTCTTGGCAAGGCGTCCGGGGAGATAGTGTGTTGGGTGCTTCCGGTTGTTGGCCCTTTCGTCTCGCTCGTGATGATGAAGTTGCTCTGGCTCTCGCTCCAAATTGCCGTGACGTTCGCCATGGGGGCGAACTCGATGTCCACGTTGGGGTGCAGCACGCCGGCGTGGTCGTTGTCCGTCACCTTTGCGTTCGTCGCGATGGCTGGGGCGGGCGGGAATTTCTTTTAATCCCCATTTTTATAAGGAATTTTTAAGGGATGAGCAGGCGAACAGATGATGCGCTGCGCACATTCGCTATAATCGGCCTTATTCTGAAATTTTACATAATGCAGAAATTTTGACGGGCCCTGTGGCACACGTGATGCCGTTCCCAGTCTCCGCAGAAGCTTCCGCTCACAGGACTGAATTCCGCTGGGGATTGACTGTCTGCCCGGCGAAACAATAAAGGCGTGTTTTTCAACTTTAGGCGCCACGATTTTTTCGAGGCCGTCAGTGCTTGCAAAATAAATTATTGTCGCCAAAATTTGCTCCCAGGGGCCCTCTCGCCCGCTCTCAGAAATCTTCTCTCCTTTCAGTTCAAAGAAATTTGCCTGCCCTTCGCCGCCGCAGCAAAACACGAGATAGTCCGCTTTTTTCTGTTTGTCCCTGGAAGGGATAATGTCTCTATCCGGCCTGGCGTAATAAACACCAGGGGCAACGGCCTCCACTGCGATTTTTGAGTGAGCCGCTGACTTCTCATCGCAAAGCGTCATCTTGTCGCCCTGTCTGATGGCTGAAAAATACGTTAAAGAGTCTTTGGATACAAATTCTTCGAGAGTGGACGATTTGTGCTGTCCCTGTTTCCTATTATCTTTTGATGCATTATTCCGCATCATCGTCCCCTCCTTGCATGAGATGATAAATTTTCATATAGTTGCCCATAATTGTCTCCGATACCTCGTCAATCATCTCAGTCTTCAATTCCTGGTCATCAATATCCATCAAATTCTGGGGCCCGCTGTCCAGTTCCATTTTGTAGGCTTGGAACGTCCCCGGCCTGATCGCATAATTTCCTCCAATAATCTCCTCGACTTGCTCTTTTAGCTTTGCGTCTGTCTCAAGCGCCCTTCCCGCTATATAGAGCGTGTTCAGCGCCGTCAGCACGTAAGGGCTGTGTGTTGTTATCAGGACAGTACTCCCCGTCTCATTCACAAAATACGCGATAAATTTCAGAAGGTCATTCTGGCGTGTCGGATATAAATGAGCCTCCGGTTCCTCGATGATGACAAAGGCCCTCTCTCTCAGGAGAAGAAGGAAATACAGAAGGCTTAAAAGCCATAGACATTCTTGTTGGCTTGATGAGGCAAAATTCAGAGGGATTTTAGTGTCGCCTCCCTGCTTTGTCCACACGGACAAATACTCCTCATTGGAGACAAAATAATAATTTGCCCTCAAGATATGGATTACACGTTGAGCCGCTTCCGCATAACTATTGGTATCCCTGGTGTCCGGAGTTTTATACAGCTCAAAGGCGCCGTCAATTCCCCTCGCAAAATAACGCCTGATGCTGCCAATGACATTCAAAAACTGCCTTGTTACATAATCCAACGGCTGGTTATAAAGCAACGGCCCCCCGCCGCTCAAAAGCGTCAACAAGCTGCGGCCCGCAGGAATATAATACGTTTCCTCTGAATCCTCAAATATTCTGTCAAGTTCTTTCCTGATAAACTGCTGATTTCTGATTCGCTCGCGGCTGTTCATTCCCAAAGCATTCTGCGTGGGATATTTACTGCGATACCGGTTAATGGCCTCACTGGTCAGGGTATTGACCTCTCCGGCCAATTTTTTTGAGTACTCAAAGTTGATGTATCCATTCTCCTGTTCAATGCTGAAGCAAAGCCATATCTTCTCCGGCACAAACTCGTATCTCAACGTCAGATCGCGGTCAAGGTCCCAACTTGGGCCGAAGAAATCGACAAAAAGCCTCTTCACGCTATCCCGAATATACAGAGAAAATTCCTTTACGCCATTAATCTTCTTCCCTTCACACGTTCCTGTGTCACACACATCATACAACGCGTCCCGCAGAATGTTTTTGTAGTTTCTGCAAAAGTAGATCCCTTTCGCAACCGTGCTTTTTCCGCTTGTCTGTTCGCCAATAAACAAGTTATGCTGACACATTTCAGTGTCGAAAAAGTCCACAGGTCCCAACTTTTTTATCGTAATGCGCTGCATGACTCTCCCCCTTACGCTTAGGCGTGATGCAACAAAATCCCCAGGTCTGTGGTGGCCTGGGGAATGTTCTTTCCGCGGGCGGGCCTGGGCTTCTCAGATTTAACGCCTCTCGTTAACGCCCCTTCCACCCTAAAGACATCCCTCCCCCCGGAGGGGGAGGGGCTGAGCCGCTGACGGCTCGTTCCAGGCCTGCGGCCGGATTTACTGGAGCAGGCTGAGCACCTGCTGCGGAAGCTGGTTTGCCTGGGCGAGCATCGACGTGCCGCTCTGGTTGAGGATCTGCAGCTTCACAAACTCCATCATCGTCTGGGCCATGTCCGCGTCGCGGATGCGGCTCTCCGCCGCCGTCAGGTTCGTCGCGGTCGTCTGGAGGTTCTCGATGGTGTACTCCAGGGAGTTCTGATAGGCGCCGATCTTCGCGCGCTGGGCCGACACCTTGTTGATGGCCGCGTCAAGCTGGCCGATGGCCTTCGTCGCCGCCTCGCGGGTGGCCACGTTCACCTTCGTGATGCCCAGGGAGCCCGCCGTCATGTCGCCGATGTCCAGCGCCAGGTCCTCGCCCTGGTTCGCGCCCACCTGGAACACCGTGCTGCTGTCCACCAGGTGGATGACCGCCTCATAGGGCTTCGTCTCGCTCGTGGTGATGAAGTTGCTCTGGCTCTCGCTCCAGATTGCCGTGACGTTCGCCATGGGGTCGAACTCGATGTCGACGTTCGGATGAAGCACGCCGACGAGGTTGTTGTCCGTCACCTTCACGTTCGTCGCGATGGCCTGGCCGGTGTGGGCGTCGTAGATGGAGGCCGTGAAGGAGCTCTCCTTCGGCTCCGTCACCACGTTCATGGCGAAGGCGTTGATGACGTCCTGGTCGCCGCTGAAGGTCAGCTTGCCCGCCGCGCCGGGGATGAGGGAGCGGAAGATGAACGTCCCCGCGACGGTCTCCAGGCCGTTGGCCGGCATGTCCACGCCCGGCGTCTTCTCGACGAAGGTGCAGAACTTGTCCGTGTTGCCGCTGGCGTACTGGGCCTGGCCCAGGCCGTTGCCGATGGCGTTGTTCAGCTTCAGGCGCAGGTCGTTCAATGTGTCCGTGGCGTAGACCGTGACGCTGGTGCTGCTGCCGTCGCCCTGGGTGATGGTGATGGTCTGCGGGGTCTCCAGCATGAAGACGCCCTGGCTGTTCCAGAAGGCGCTGAGGTCGCGCAGCTTGGTGTCGCCCGTCGCGGTCTTGCCGATGTACGCGGCGTTGAAGCTCGCCAGCGTGTCGCCGGTGCTGATGTTGCCGGAGCGGGTGATGGACTCGCTGGCGTCGACGCTCACCGATGTGCCGGCAGTTCCACCTACGGAGTAATTAGTTCCATCATCGGATTTAAGTTCAATTTTCTTGCCTCTCGACGAAGTGATCGTGAGGTCTGCGTCGCTCCGTGCAACGGTTACGTTCTCCAGAGTCCCCGAGTCAATCGCGTCCTGAATTGCCTTCCTAACATTTTCCGCAACGGCCTCATCAGAGGTATCATCCGCTGCCACCGTAGTGTATACTGCCACTTCAGCTCCATCAATCTCAAGTGATATTGCCTTGTCATCAGCTGCTGTGCCAAGTTTAATGGTCGTTGTCAGCGTTGTGGGGACAAACTGCGTCCCGCCAAGGGTGAAGTCCTCGGTGGTGGTGAGGACGACGTTGCCCTCGTAGACCGTGCCGTTCTCGCTGTTCAGGAAGAAGTTGCGGAAGTGCAGCTCCTTGTTGGACACCGCGTCGGAGTCAAGGTTGTAGGTCAGCCGCTCGGAGACCCAGTCCCCCCTCACGGCGCCGTTGGCGTCCGTCCAGTTGTCGCCCCAGTTGTTGGGCCAGTCCGGGTCCTGCGTGGCCTCAACCGTCACGGACATATCCGCCGCGTTGCTGCCGCTGCCCGCCCCCACGACGTTGTAGACAAACTTGTTGCCGCTGGAGAAAGACGACGCGTTGACGGCATCGCCCAAAGCCAGCTGGAACTTCGCCTCGTCCTCACCCAGAAGCTCGCCCAGGTTCACAAGGTTATCCTTTCCATCGCCCGTGCGCAGGATGATGTTGTCCTTGACGTAGTTCTTCACCGTGCCGTCCGTGGTCAGGACGTTGGACGTGGCCTTGACCGTCACGGTGTCGCTGCCCACCGACGTGACCTCGAACAGGATGCTGGCGTTGTTCTCCGTGGCCGCGTTGACTGTCAGCAGGCTCTCAACGGTCTGGTTCTTCTGGGAGACCTGCGTGGGCGTCCCCAGGACCGCCGAGATGTCCGCCGTGTCCGTGCTGTTCAGGTCGATGTGGCCCACCACGCTGGAGAGCGTGACGTTGCCCAGGGCGTCCACGGAGGCCGAGACGAGGCCATTCAGCTCCGTGTCCGCCAGCACCGTGTTGATGGCTTCCGCCCTTGTCCTTGACGTGTCGTCGCTGCCGCTTCCGGGAACCGCCACAGCGATATCCTTCAACTCATTCCCATCGGCATCTTTCACCACATTGCCGTCCTTGTCGGTCAGGGTGATCTTTATCGTGGTGTCTTCGGCAAGCTCTTTGATAATGTTGCCGCCCGTCAGTGTTTCGGCGTAGCCGGAGACGTTCTTGAACTTCACGGCAGGGCTTCCAAAATCAGTGTCATCACCGGTAAAGCTGAGCGTTCCGCCGTCTGCCACGGAGAAAACCAGCTTCGCCCCATTCGTACTAACGGTGACCTTGCCCGCAAGCTCCGGCGTCGCGTCGATTTTGTCCTGAATGGTGTCCTTTATCTCTTCAGCCATACTTTCAGCAGTATAACCAGCAGAAGTATCGGCGAAGTTTGTCGTGATTTCTAAATCATCCGCGGCAATCGCGCCAATCGTCGTGCCGCTGCTGTCCTTCAGTTCAATGCCCAGTGTCTTGCCGCTCGACCAATCCGCCGTAGCCAAATCTTTGCCACTAACATAGAGGCTGACCGCCTCCGCCTCCTGGTTGAACCCATAGCTGCCGACGATCTTCGCGCCGGCGTTTGCCGCCAGGGCCGCCTTGGTCTTGTAGTCGCCGGCCGGGACGTTGTCCACGCGCACGTCCGTGACGCCGTCCTTGGTGTTGGTCTGGACGTCGGTGATGACGTTGGGGTGCTTGATGATCATGATGGAGCTCTTCTGGGCCTCGCCCATGCCCACCCCGCTGGCCTGGATCTGTATTTTATAGTTGCCCTCAAAGGACTTCTTCTGCCCGAACTGGTCGATCTCCCGCAGGGAGCCGCGGACGTACGCCTTGACGGAGAGGTTGCTGCTGGACGCGATGCCCGCCGAGCTGCCGTCCAGAAGGCGCTTGCCGTTGAACTGCGTGGTGTTGGCGATGCGGTCGATCTCGGTCTTCAGCTCGCTCACCTCGAGCTGGATGTAGCTGCGGTCCTGGGCGGTCAGCGTGTCGTTGGACGCCTGCACCGCAAGCTCGCGCATGCGCTGAAGGATGGACTGCGTGGAGCTGATGGCGCCCTCCGCCGTCTGGAGCATGGAGATGCCGTCCTGGGCGTTGCGCTGGGCCATCTCGAGGCCGCTGATCTGGGCGCGCATCTTCTCGCTGATGGCGAGCCCCGCCGCGTCGTCCGACGCGGAGTTGATGCGGAGTCCTGTGGAGAGCTTCTGGATGGTCTTCTGAAGCTGGTTGCCGGTCTGGTTCAGTGCGTTGTAAGCCGTGAGCGCCGCGATGTTGTGATAAATCCTCATTTTCATATCCTCCTGAATAGTCGAGTCTTCCTACCTCGTCCTGCTGTGATCAATCATCCTGATCGAGTGAAAGAGCGCGTGTTTCTGGCGTTGCCTTTTTATATATCGGTTTCCCCGCCGGGAAATTTAGCGCCTGCCGTCAAACTTTTGGAACCCGCTGGGCCTTGCCGCCAGCCTCCGGCCGCTGCGCGACAGGACGGGCTGACGCACGGAGTAGGTGTCGTCCAGCGCGATGACCTGAAGCGCCTGCCGCGTCCCCGCGTTGACGAGGATGGGGGCCCGGAGGTTGGCCGTCGTGTTCCACGGCGCGCCCTGCGGGATGGTCAGGACCACGAGCATCGCCAGGCTGGTGCTGTCGCCGTCGCTGACGCCCACGGCCTGAAGGTCGTCGTCCGAGATGCGGGCCTTGTACCCGGCCTCCACGGCGTCCGGCGCGGTGACGGGCAGGGCCAGCGCGGGGTCCTCGATGTTCTGGAGCCACTTGATGCCGTCCGTCTTTCCGCCGATCAGAAGCCAGCTGTGGTGTTTCTCAAAGCCGGCCAGTCCGCGCGGGAAGGTGAGCAGGTCCTCATCAGGCTCGTAATTCAGCTCGCCGAAATAGCGGCTGGTGAACTTGCACATTTTCGCCTCTCCCTTCGAGGGGTCACGCGCGGGGAGGTGTGGGTGTTGAAAACCTCTCCCCGTCCCGTCGGGGCCCTCATCCCCCCGACATCATTCTTTTCGGGCGGCGCGCGGGGGAAGTTTAGGGCGGGGAACGGCAGGATATGATAAAATGAAGGGCGGAAGGGGTCCCGGATGGGGACAGGGCCATCGACAAAACGGGAAGTTCAACCCCTGCAGAATTCAGGTGATTTTATGCGGAAACGCAAAAATCCCGGAAAGACGCAGCGGCGAAACTTTCTCCGCAAGATTAAGTCCTTCGCCGCTGCTCTTCTCTGGCTGGCCCGCTTCGCGCTCATAGCGCTTCAAATTCTTAAGCTATGGTGCGAGCTCGCCGGTTAGACCGGGAAGCAGTTTGAGGAAGAAGTGATTTCCTCACCGCTTCAAGTAGGAGTCCAGCTCCCCTTCGCTGGCCCTATTATAGCACAATCCCCCCACGGCAACGTGAAAACCAGGCATCTTTTATAAATAAAATGAAGGGCAAAAGGGGTCCCGGGTAAGGATGCAGGGGCTTACCGCTTATGGGAAGTCCGCCCGCTGAAAGAAGGTGACACGATGCGAAACCGCAAAGGTCCCGGAAAGACGCAGTGGCGAAACTTCCTGAGCAAGGTTAAGTTTTTCGCCACTGCTCTGTATTGGGCGGCCAGCTTTATCCTCATATTGTTGGAGATATGGGATAAACTCGCCAACTGATAGCTTGGGAAGCAGTTTGAGGAAGAAGTGATTT
>JAFUYV010000054.1 GCA_017476945.1 Fretibacterium sp. | reverse complement strand
GGAGGCAAGGTTCTGGCCAACGGGGGCAGCAATGGCGGCGCGGGCATCGGCGGCGGGGGACTGAGCGCAGTTTCCGGCGGGACAATAAAAGTAAGGAACGGGCTCTGCAATCCATCCGACCCGACGGATGATACGTATGACGTTGTCGCGAATCCTGGGACGGGCGCCACTGGGATTGGTACCGGCAGCAGAGGCGGATCTGTTGACGTGGACCTGGAGGCCGACATCCCGGAACCTGCTTACGACCCCGCTCCCTCCTTACGGCTCACCGCCAAAAGCCCAACCACTCCCTGGGAAGAGGTGTCCTATACGGAGACGAGCCTTGTCTACTCCTTCAAGGACACTGCCCGGACCGTCACGATATCCCCTAACGCTTTCTTGAATACTCTGTCGGAGGTGGAGTTGGACGAGTCCGCGGGGGCGAAGGCCCTGAACGTAAACGGGCTGCCGGGCGGAGATTATGCCGTAAAGACTTTGGAGACGACGATCCCAACGCCAGGTTCAGCCGTCCTGACCGGGACGTATGGTTTTGAAACCGCCCTGCCAGATATCCTGACCGTCGAGGCGGGAGCGGCGGACGGCTTGGAAGACCTGACCAATAACGCCAACATCCTGTTTGAGGTGACGGCGGCCGATGCCACGGCGGGGACGGTGACGCTGAAGGCCACGGCAAATCTGATGGGGACGGACGGCACGTCTCAGACGCGGCTTGTGAGGGAGGGGCTTGTCCTTTCGGAGGGCACGGCGTTCGCGTTGACAGGCTTTGACCTCAGCGGCACAGGACTTGAGCCGAAAGCCGAGGAGGCAAACCCGGCGGTAAAGCTGACGCTTCAGCCGGGGCAGGCAGGCGGGTTCCCGGTGGGTTCCAAGTTCGTCTACAACTTCACGGCGGCGGCGTTGTCGGCCGATTCGCGGACGGTGGAGATCAGCGGGACACAGGAGTCAACCGAGCTGATGAAGTCGCCCCTACGTTTCACCTTGAGCGCGGATGACGTGAAGAACAGGGAGCTGCACTTCAGCAATTTCTATCTTGATAAGGATACGGGGGACGTTCACGAGGGGGAGGTTATCCTGACCACGAACGGGAACGCGCTGGACAGCAACGCAACGCTCTCGTCCTTCAGAACCGATGCCCGCGCCCCGGAACCGCTCCAACGGGCGGCAGAGCCCGATACACAGTTACGTGAGCTGAAGACTTTCTATGACAGCTCTGGAGTCTTCCTGCTGGAAGCGCCTCAGACCCTTACGATCACCCAGGGCGACGGGCAAACCGTGGACGTAACGCTTTACGCCAACGACACACTTGCGGAGGTGCGGGCCAAGCTGAACGACGCCATCGCTGATGGCCTTGGCCAAGCCCGGTACGTCAGCGGGGACGCCAGCCATTTTGTGAGTTTCGTGGAACAGGGACAGGCACAGGACAACGGTCCTGAGACGGTACCGGGAACGTTTATCGTCCGCAGCGCCGTGCCCGGCCGCGCGGGGGAGCTGTCGTTCTCCGGCAGTCAGGACATCCTGAACGCCCTGGGCCTGAACACGATACAGCAGTCCAGCGAGAGCAGCTACACCGCCTCCGTCTACAACGCCCACACGGGCTCGGCCATCGCCACGAACGTCAAGGTTACGGGCAATCAACTGAACGGCGTTATTCATAAAAATGTGGACGTGGTGTTCGAGCCCATGAGCGGGATCACCGCGGCGTGGAACGAGAACACGAAAGCCTACGCCCTGACCGGCGGGCAGGCGCGGTTGACGCTGCACCTGGCGGACAGGGGCATGACCTTCCAGACCGGCGCGAACCGGGGCGAGGAGCTTCACGTCAACATCGGCGCTATGTCGGCGGACGCGCTGGGCATCGCGGGCGTGAGCGTGGCGACGCGGGGAAGGGCGCAGAACGCGATCGGCATGCTGGACCGTGCCATCAACCGCGTGTCGGCCCAGCGGGCGGGCATCGGTGCGTATCAGAACTCGCTGGAGTACACGGCGGAGAACCTGACCACGGCTATGACGAACCTGACGGCAGCGGAGAGCCGCATCCGCGACGCGGACATGGCGCAGGAGATGATGGAGCTCGTGAAACTCCAGATTTTGAACCAATCCGGCACATCCATGCTTGCTCAGGCGAACCAGCTTCCACAGCAGGTGCTGAGCCTCATCGGAGGATAAGACTTTGGAGGAATGTGTGCGCATGATACGGACGGACGACGAGAAGCGGAACATTAAATTGATCGCCTTTGACCTGGACGGCACGCTTCTGAACTCCAGCAAGGAGCTCTCGCCCCGGGATGAGGCAACCCTTGCGCGGGCCGCCGGCGCTGGAATTCATATCGTCCCGGCCACGGGCCGCGTTCTGAGCGCGATGCCGGCGGTGGTGAGCGACCTGCCCTTCGTCCGCTATGTCATCACATCCAACGGGGCCCAGGTGCTTGACGTCCGGCGGGGAGCCTCCGTTGCGCGGGCGGAGATCCCTGTGCCACAGGCCCTCGATATCATGCGGTACTTTGACACGCTGCCCGTTATCTATGATTGTTTCATGGATGACGAGGCCTGGATGACGCGGGCGTTCTTCGAAAAGATCGATGAGTTTGCGCCGGACGAACACTACCGGAAGATGCTGCGGGAAATTCGGCATCCGGTGGACGAGCTCAAGGCGTTCGTTCAGGCGCGGGATCGTGGCGTGCAGAAGATGCAGCTCTTCACGTGGGACGAGGGGCTCAGGACGGCGCTGCTCCGCGAGCTGGCGGGCCGCTTCCCCGGGACCGTCGTCTCCTCCTCCATCGTCAATAATGTGGAGATCAACAACGAGCACGCCAACAAGGGCACGGCCATGAGGCGCTTGGCGGAGTCCCTTGGCGTGGGCGTGGAGGAGACGTTGTCCTTCGGCGACGGGCTGAACGACATCAGCCTGCTCCGCGCGGCGGGCGTGGGCGTGGCGATGGCCAACGCCAGCGCGGAGGTTCGGGACGCCGCGGGCTTCGTCACGCTGAGCTGCGACGAGAGCGGGGTCTCCGCCGGTATCGAGAGGTTCTGCCGCCTCTGAAAATCTCTGAGGAAGGGGAGGGCCCGCCGCCGCGAGACGCCTCCTCATGGAGAGGGTCTACACAAACAGTGCGCGGATGGCGTTCAAAACGGCAAGCACCATGACGCCCACGTCCGCGAAGACGGCCAGCCACATGTTCGCGGCCCCTGACGCTCCCAGCGCCAGGCAGACCAGCTTGACGCCGATGGAAAAAATGACGTTCTGCCAGACGACGCCCAGGCACTTGCGCGAGATGCGGATGGCCCTGGCGATCTTCAGCGGGTCATCGTCCATCAGCACCACGTCGGCGGCCTCGATGGCCGCGTCAGAGCCCAGGGCCCCCATCGCGATGCCCACGTCGGCGCGGGACAGGACAGGAGCGTCGTTGATGCCGTCTCCCACGAAGGCGAGCGCGCCCTTCCCGCCCGCCCGTTCCGCGAGGAGCTCCTCCACGGCAGCGACCTTGCCCTCAGGCAGCAGCCCGGCGCGAACCTCATCGATGCCCAGCTCCTCGGCCATCTGCTCCGCTGCCGCCTGAGCGTCGCCCGTCAGCATCACCACGCGCCTCACCCCTGCGTCCCGCAGCGCGGTGACGGCCTCCTTTGCGTGGGGCTTCAGCACGTCGGAGACCACGATGTGCCCTGCGTACTCTCCGTCGATGGCGATGTGGACGATTGTCCCCGTGCGGGTACAGGGATGCCATGCCGCTCCGGCGGCGTCCATCAGGGCGGAGTTCCCCACGCAGATGAGCCTGCCGTTCACCCTGGCCCGGACGCCCTGCCCCGCCAGCTCCTCCACGTCCTCCACGCGGCAGCCATCCGCCTCGTGAGGGTAGGCCCTGCGGAGCGAGAGGGCGATGGGATGTGTGGAGTAGCGCTCCACGTGGGCCGCCAGGTGGAGCAGCGCATCCTCGTCCGGCACTCCGGGGCCGCGCAGGGGATTCCTCTCCGGGTGGACGGCCGTCACCTCAAAGACGCCGCGGGTCAGCGTCCCCGTCTTGTCGAAGGCCACGCAGTCCGCTTTTGAGAGCGTCTCGAGGTAGTTGGACCCCTTCACCAGGACCCCCGCGCGGCTGGCTCCGCCGATGCCCGCGAAGAACGTCAGCGGGATGCTGACGACCAGGGCGCAGGGGCAGCTGATGACCAGGAAGGTCAGCGCGCGATAGGCCCAGTCCCCCCAGTCCGGGGGGAGGCCCATGCCCGCCCCGCGAACCAGCGGCGGAAGGACCGCCAGGGCCAGGGCGCTGCAGCAGACGGCGGGGGTGTAGACCCGCGCGAAGCGGGAGATGAAGTTCTCGGAGCGCGACTTGCGGGAGCTTGCGTTCTCCACGAGGTCCAAGATCTTTGAGGCCGTGGACTCGCCAAACTCGCGGGTGGTCCGCACCCTCAGCACGTGGGTCAGGTTCACGCAGCCGCTGACGACCTCGTCCCCAACGCCCGCCCCCCGCGGCGCGCTCTCGCCGGTGAGGGCGCTGGTGTCGAGGTTAGAACGCCCTTCGATAATCATGCCGTCGATGGGGATCTTCTCCCCGGGGCGCACGACGATAACGCTCCCCACGGGGACCTCGCCAGGATCCACCGGCTCCAGCTTCCCGTCCCGCTCTATATTGGCGTTGTCCGGCCGAATGTCCATCAGGGCGCCGATGTCGCGGCGGCTCCGCCCCACCGCGTACCCCTGGAAGAGCTCGCCCACCTGATAGAACAGCATGACGGCGATGGCCTCAAGATAATCGCCCCCATGTCCAGACCACTCGCCGCCGGCCGCCAGGGCCAGGGCTCCGAGGGTCGCCACGGCCATTAGAAAATTCTCATCAAATAGTTGGCGGTTACGAATCCCCTTCGCGGCCTTGAACAGGATGTCATAGCCCACGGTCAGATAGGGGACCAGGTACAGCGCGAACCTCAGTGCCCTGCCCGGAGGGCTCCTCAGCGGTCCGCCGTCCGGCAGGAGGGCCAGCAGCATGAGCATAGCCGCCGCCGCGAGGACGCGGCCCAACATCCGCCTCTGTTTCCTGTTCATAGCGAGGGCCGCCCTTACCTCAAAGGAAGATCTCGCAGTCGTCCTCGACCTTCTTGCAGCTCTCGCGCACCGCCCGCATGACGGCAACCGGGTCCTGTCCCTCTTCAAACTCCACGCTCATCTTCAGCGTCATAAAGTTCACCGAAGCGTCCCGGACACC
The DNA here is from genome assembly GCA_017476945.1 of Fretibacterium sp. Taxonomy (GTDB): domain Bacteria; phylum Synergistota; class Synergistia; order Synergistales; family Aminobacteriaceae; genus JAFUYV01. The sequence goes on along the minus strand of JAFUYV010000054.1, from coordinate 8,508 downwards.
AGGCGTCTTCTTTGCGGCGTCCTCCATCCTGTTGGCGCAGTTGGCGCAGTCAACCTCGATCTTGTACGTCTTCCTCATGATGATCTGCCCCTCTCCCCCAGAAAATCAAATAATAAAACAACTATTTGATTATTGGATTATACGCCCCTTCCCTTCCAAGTCAAGACCTCACTCAAGCGGGCAGGTCAGCTCAAACAGCGCGTCAATCGTCCGATGCAGGAGGGCGGCCTCGCGGGTCTCCGCCAGCGCGTAATGGATCTCCTGCCCCACCCGCTCCCCCGTCACGAGTCCGCTTCGCCTTAAGAGCTGAAGATGATGGGACACCGCGGCCTTGCTCATCCCAACGGCGGCGGCGATGTTGGAGACGCACTCCCGGCTGTGGCAGAGCAGCCATAAAATTTTCAGCCTTGTGCCGTCGCCAAGCTGCTGGAAGAAGTCGGCCGCCTCGGTGAACTTTCCAGGCGCCGGCATCCGCTCCAGGACGATCTGGATATTTTGGTCATGGTCATGTGGCAGAGCATAATGTGTCATCGTTGAACCCTCCAGGCGCGCGCAGCGCGATCATCAGCTCTGATATTTTACAGGAAAAGGGAACCCGGCGGCGCGCGTCCTGCCTGGGGCCATGATGCTGCGCGAATGCCTTGAGATAACCGGCGTAAACGGTATCCCGATCGGCTCAAAATTTATGAAAGCAGAGGGCAAAATGAGGAAGGCCCTCACCTTCCTGAAGAGGGAGGGGCGTTGGGATATTCAGAAGCAGAAAGCGGCGGCTGCGAGGCGGGCTGGGTACACTGGCCCTCCTGTTCGTGACTCCGTTCCTTTGCGGTTGCATTTTTTGAGAGAAGGTCTTAAGGTATCGCCTGGTATAAAGCACGCTGGCGCGCGAAAGCGGCCAGGGGAACTTGCTGATGGGGGATGTTAGGGGAACTATGCTGATACACGCGGATCCTTTTCTGGTTGCGGGGCTGCTCTTCTTCCTGAGCTTGGTAGCTGGGACGCTCTCAGAGCGCATCAAGATCCCGGCGCTCATCCTGTTCCTGGCCATTGGGATGCTCGCGGGCGTAGACGGGCCGGGCGGCCTGCACTTTGACGACGCCGAGGGCACGAACGCCGTCGGAACCATAGCCCTGGCCTTCATCCTGTTCTCCGGCGGCTTTCAGACGCGATGGAGCGACATCCGGCCCATCGTCACCCAGGGTGTGGCGCTCTCGACGCTGGGGGTCTTCCTCACGGCCGTCCTGATGGTGCTCCCCATCGCCCTGCTCCCGGCCTTCTCCTACAAGGACGCCTTCCTGCTGGGGGCCATCATCTCCTCGACGGACGCGGCGGCGGTGTTCTCCATCCTGAGGACGCAGAAGGTGGGCGTGAAGGGCTCGCTGAAGCCGCTTTTGGAGTTCGAGTCGGGCAGCAATGACCCCATGGCCGTGTTCCTGACCCTTGCGGCTCTGAACTGGTTGAGGAGCCCCGACGTGCCCCTGGTTCAGATGGCGGTGAAGTTTGTGGTCCAGATGCTTGCCGGCGGGCTGATCGGGCTGGTGATGGGACGCGCCGCCTGCTGGCTGATACAGCGCCTCCGGGTGGAGAACGAGGCCCTGTATCCCGTGTGGGGCATCAGCATCGTGCTGGCGACCTTCGGCCTGAGCGAGACCGTCTACGGCAACGGCTATCTGGCCGTCTACGTCTGCGGCATCGTGATGGGCGGTGGGGATTTCCTCTACAAGTACAGCCTCCAGCGCTTCCACGAGGGCTTTGCGTGGCTGATGCAGATCGTGATGTTCCTGGTGCTGGGGCTCCTGGTCAACCCCAAGGAGCTGGCGAAGTTCCCCGTCATCAGCGTGGGGCTGCTCATCTCGGCCTGCCTGATGTTCGTCGCGCGGCCCATCGCCGTGTTTATCTGCACTGCGCTGAGCCGTTTCAGCTTCAGGGAGAAGCTCTTTATAAGCTGGACCGGCCTGCGCGGGGCGGTCCCCATCATCCTGGCGACCTATCCGCTGACGGAAGGCCATCCGGAAGCCCGCTATATCTTCAACCTCATCTTCTTCGTCGTGCTGACGTCCGTCCTGCTTCAGGGCAAGACATTGGCGCTCGTCGCCAGGTGGCTGAAGCTGGATACGTGGGTCCGCGCGGCGCGGGCCTACCCGCTGGCCTTCGACCGCACGCCGGGCAGCGGCAGCGAGGAGACGCGCGAGGTGGACCTTCTGCCCGACGCGGCGGTCATCGGGCACACGGTGAGCGAGCTGAACTTTCCGGAGGGCGTGACGATCCTCCTCATCAACCGCGGCTCGCGCTTCCTCATCCCCAAGGGAGGAACGCGCCTGGAGCCGGACGACACACTTTTGCTCTTCGGCGAGCGCGCTCGGCTGTCGGATGTGGAGCGGGGCTTGGCGCAGCGCGCCGCCACGCCCAAAAAAGAAAATGTCAGAGGTGATGAGTGATGAAAGCAATTCGCAAATTTCTAAGGGAGCTCCTGACCCCCAGGATGGTTTGGGTCGATGAGAACCAGCAGGGGCATTGGGTGCAGAGGAAGAGGATGCACCCGGCGCTGCGCGCGTTTATCGGGGGGGGGATCGCGCTTATCGCCGCCATCTTCACCGTAAATTATTTCTGGGGCACGGCCCCGCAGGTCCCGGAGGGGGAACCTCAGCCGGAGGCCGCGGCCTCCTCGCTTCCCCCCTCGCCGCCGGCGCCCTCCGTGCTCGTTGTGGAGGAGCCCACGCCGCCGGCCCCTTCTGAGGGACTGGCCTTTGTGCCTGACGAGGTTCGCGGCGCGATGAAGGCGGAGACGCCCGTTCCGCCTCGCTCCGACGCAGGCGGGACCGCGCTGCGGCTCCCGGAGCCGGAGAAAGGGCGGCAGACCCTGGAGATCAACTTGCGGCCCGGGAAGGAGCAGAGCGCTCCCACGGAGGGAAAACGCCCGGGGTTGAGACCTTCCGCCCCGACATCGGGCCGCCGCCAGGACTATTGGATACGCATCGACAAGGGACACTACACCCTCTCACTCTACCGTGGGCAGGACGTGGTGAAGACGTACAGCGTCGCGGTGGGGAAGAACCCCGGGGACAAGCAGGCGATTGGCGACCATCGCACGCCCGTGGGGAATTTCCGCGTCGTCTCCATCGAGAACGCCTCGAGGTGGAAGCATGACTTCGGGGACGGGAAGGGGAAGATCGCGGGGGCTTATGGCCCGTGGTTCATCCGCCTGGACGCGGGGGGCTGGAAGGGCATCGGCATCCATGGCACGCACGACCCGGACTCCCGCGGCACGATGGCGACGGAGGGCTGCATCCGCCTGAGCAACGAGGAGATCCAGGACCTGAAGCGCTACGCCTACCGCAACATGCGCGTTGTGATTGAAGAATGACGAAACGTGAGAGACGAACCTTTCCCTTCGGTCCCGACCTCTATCTGATTGACCTGCCGCAGAGCGCGCCGGGGTTTCAGCGTTTCATCTCCTCGTGGTTTTTCAGGGACGCGGCCGGACGGCGCGTCGTGGTGGATCCCGGCCCAGCCAGCACCATCCCCCTTCTGCTGCGCGAGCTGGAGGGAATAACGGACGGAGTTGACCTTGTGCTCCTCACCCACATCCACCTGGACCACTCCGGGGGGATTGTCCCGTTCTGCGCCCGTTTCCCCGCCGCGAGTGTGCTGGCCCATCCCCGCGCGTTCCGCCACCTTCGGGAGCCCCGCAAGTTGTGGGACGCCTCGGTTCGGACGCTTGGAGACGTCGCTCTCATGTATGGCGAGCCCACGCCGCTCCCTTCCTCCGTCGCCCTTTTGGAGGAGGACCCGGCGGGGCGTATCGAGGTCTTTCAGACACCCGGGCATGCGCCGCACCACCTCTGCTTCCATGTCCCCGGTGCGGAACGGACATTTTTCTTCGTGGGCGAGGCCGCGGGGATGATTTTGCCCCTGGGGGACGGCGGTCTCTGGCTTCGGCCCGCCACACCGCATCGCTTTGACGCGGACGCGGCACGGCGTTCCCTGGCCCTCATCTCCTCGGTGCTGCGCGGGGATGAGCTGCTCTGTTACGCGCACTGGGGCGCGGTGGAGGCTCCCAAGGAGCGCGTGGCCCAGGCGGAAGAACAGCTCGATGTGTGGCTCAAGACGATCGCCTCGATGAAGGACAGCGCCCCGGAGGAGATCGTGGAGTACCTGCTGGCACATGACCGCCTGCTCCGGCCGGGCCATAACGGGCCCGTGTCCCTGCCGGACGGCCTTCTGGAGCGCGAGCGCCAGTTCATGGAGAACAGCGTCCTCGGCTTCCTGGGGTTCCTGAAAGAGCGGGAGAGCTAAGCCGAGCCCCGCCGTGGTTCAGTGGAATGGCCCGATACGAAAGAGGGACGAAGACGCTAGAATAGAGCCGGAGGTGTTGAGCGTTGAAGTGGGATGCGAAGATTTTTCTGGGAGGGGCCCTGTTCCTTGCCGTGCTTTTGCCCGCGGGGCTCGCTGCGGGGGAGGAGCTGAGCGACCGCGAGCGCGCCGGGCTGGAGCTCCAGGTGGAGCTGAACCGCCTTGGCGCGTCCGGTGACCCCTTTGAGCGTGAGGCCCTTCTTCGCCGCGCCGTCGACGAGTGTCAGGGGACGGAGGCGGAGGAGGCCGCTTATTGGAGCCTTTCCGACCTCTACCTGGACGCGTTTACGGACCCCAGGGAGCAGGATGCCCGCGAGGTGCTGGAGCTCTTCCTGAAGCGCTGCCCTGGCTCCCGCTGGACGGAGCAGGTGAAGTGCCGCCTGCTCGCCCTCTACGATGCCGAGGACCCCCGCGCCGCGCAGCTCAAGCGCGAACTCCTCGCGGACGGTGGGACCCCTCAGGTGGTCAAGACCTTCCTGAAGGGCGGGACGGCGTCCCTCGTCCCCGTTCCTGCTCCGGCGAGGTCCGCCGTGGCGGCGCCGAAGAAGTCCACGCCCGCGAAACAGCCCCCGGCGGTGAAAAAAACGGCCACAAAGAAGAACGCCGCGGCAAAAAAGAACGTCCCGGCAAAGAAGACGCCGGCCGCGAAAAAAACGCCCGCGAAGAAATCCTCCGTGAATAAGAAACGCTGAACGGATTTTGCGCCGCGCTCAGCGGAAATACTCGAACAGGTAGCCCAGCGGAAGACCGCACACCCGCGAGGCGTGGAAACGATCATAGAGCTGGCGCTTGGCGGACTCAAGCTCCGAGGAGCGGATGCCCGTGCTTATGGAGGCGGAGGCCTCAATGTAGGCGGCCAGCTTGTCGCACAGCTCGACCAGGTGTCCGTCGAGCGGGTCGTAGCGGTCCTCGTTCAGTGCGTCGGGGATGTCTCCGGCGTGGCGTTCTATGGGGTCGATGCGCCCCGTCCCCTCGTGCCATGTCTTGTTGGTGAACTCCTCCTCCGCGTACCAGCACAGCTCCCGGTGCCAGGCTGGGGGGAGGAGGGGGAGGATGCGCTCCTCCATCGCGGCCCGCTCATAGCGGCGGATCATGTCATCCATCCCCTCGACAGATGCCTTGACCGGCGAGATGATGTCGCGCGTCAGAACCTCCGGCAGGTCGTGGAAGAGCCCGCCGAAGAAGTTGTTGTAGAGCCTCCTGGGGCAGAGACGCCCCTGGGGAAGAGCAGCCCCGGCCTCGTGCGACAGCAGCCAGGACGCGACGGCGACGAACAGCAGGTGCCCCAGCACGGAGGTGGAGGGCACGCGGGGGGTCTGCGCCCACCGCTTTTGGAAGGTGAGCTGCCCCACCATGGAGAAGAACCCCCAAAGCGGCGAGTTGCCGGGGTCGTCCAGCATCCTCCGGGCGGAAGGTAGGGTGATGGCGTTGATGTTGGCCTCAACCTCGCGCCGCGTCCGCTCGATGCCGTACATGCCCGCGCTCCAGTGCAGGATGAATGCAAATTCCCACTTCGTCGCCATGTAGTGTGCCGCGCTCAGGATGCGCCGCTCCAGCGTGGCGGGCTCCGCGCGGTGATACTCCCGGAAGGCCCGCGCCATATCCGGCGAGAGCGCGGCGAGGTCCGGTTCCAGGCGCGAGGCCACCCACTCGTCCAGCCGCGCCTTTGTCTCGCCGTCCTGCATCAGCTTGTGGAACACAGGCGGGCGGATGTCCGTCACCACCACGCGGTAGAGAAACTCGAAGATGCCGCCCCGGATGAGAGCCTCCCAGTCCACGCTCTTGCCCCGGTCCTCCTCGCACTTGCCCAGCACCCACACTGCGACCATCTTGTGGGCCTGTTTGCCCAGCTCGGTGAAGACCGCCGGGTGCGGGTGGTCGTTCCACCTCTCCATGCTCGCGGCGGAGAACACCCGCTCCAGAAGCGTCCGAGTGATCATAGCTCCTTTCCCTCCTTGTGTTTGTCCAGCGCGCGGTGGGCCGCGGCCACGATTTCCTCCGCGTCGAAGGCGAAGCCGCGGGCATCCCTCGTCAGGTGGCACAGGAACTCTATGTTGCCCTCAGGCCCCCGGATGGGGGACCAGGTGAGCCCGGAGACGTGCAGAGCCGTGTCCTCGCGGATGAAGTGCATCACCTCGCGCAGGATGGCCGTGTGAAGCGCCGGGTCGCGCACGACGCCCTTCGTTCCCCCCATCCGCTCGCGCCCTGCCTCGAACTGCGGCTTGATGAGGGTCACGGCCTCACCGTCCGCCGCGAGGAAGGCGTCGATGGCCGGCAGGATCAGCCGCAGGGAGATAAAGGACGCGTCGCAGACGGCCAGCGTGACCGGTTCGTCAAAGTCCGCCGCCGTGAGGTTCCGTGCGTTTGTGCGGTCCATCACGACGACGCGCTCGTCCGAGGCCAGACGCCAGAGAAGCTGTCCATAGCCCACGTCCACGGCGTAGACCCGCCGCGCCCCCCGGTCCAGCAGCACGTCCGTGAAGCCTCCCGTCGAGGCCCCAAGGTCGGCGCAGACCCTGCCCTTCGCCGAGAGGGATGGGAAGGCCTCGAACGCCCCCAGGAGCTTACAGGCCCCGCGGCTGGCCCAGCGCGGCCCCTCGCTGACGGATATCTCCGCGTCCAGCAACACGGCCGTCCCCGCCTTCGTGACGAGGACATCCCCCACACGCACCTTGCCCGCCATGATGAGGGCCTGGGCGCGGGTGCGCGTCGCGGCGAGGCCGCGGTCCACCATCAGTTTGTCGAGGCGCTCTTTGCCCTTCATCCCGCCTGCTGTGACGCGCCGCCCAGCAGGGGCCCGCAGGTCTTGAGGATATTTCTGGCCGTCAAGCCGTAAAGTTCCCGCTGCTCCTCCGTCGTGGCGTGGGGGACGCAGACATCGGGGACCCCGAAGCGGCGGAGCAGCGTGCGGCGGCCGGATTCCGCGATGCGCACGGCGACGGCTTCGCCAACGCCCCCGGCGAGGTAGTTCTCCTCCGCCACGCAGACCAGGGGGAATCGCCCCAGGATGCCGTCCAGAGTGTCGCGGTCCAGGGGCTTCAGCCTCTGGATATCCACAACCTCCGGAGCGGGCAGGCCCATCGCCGGGGCCGCCTCACGAACCTCCAAAAGCAGAGAGATCATGGGCCCGTGCCCCAGCAGCGCCCAGCCCTCGCCCTCCCGCAGCACGGACATGCTAAGGCTGCCGCCGGAAATTTCCTCATAGGGGTCGCGGGGAAGCCCTCCACGGGGGTAGCGAATTAAGGTCGGGCCGCTGCGCGTTGACGCATAGGCCATCATCCGGCGCAGCGCCGCCTCGCCGGAGGGTGAGTAGACCTCCAGGTGGGGGACAGGACGGCTCCAGGAGACGTCGAGGAGCCCCTGATGCGTGTCGCCGTCCGAGCCGACGAGGCCCGCACGGTCCACCATCAGGACGACCGGCAGGTTCTGCAGCGCGATGTCGTGGACGAGCTGATCCATCGCTCGCTGAAGGAAGGTCGAATAGATGAAGACCCACGGCCGCATCCCTCCGGCGGCAAGCCCCGCGGCCATGGTGAGCATATGGCTCTCCGCGATGCCCACGTCGAAGACCCGGTCGGGGAAGCGAAAGTGGTCGAGCTTCACCCCCGTTGCCATCGCCGCCGTGAAGCAGACGATGCGGGGGTCCCGCGCGGCCAGCTCCTCCATCGCGGAGGCCGCCGCCTCGCTCCATGTCCGTTGGGACGCCGCGTGGGGGGCGCGAACGCGCGGAGAGAGCTGGTGATACTTCGTCGGGTCGGCCTCGGCCTCGGGCAGCCCCTTTCCCTTGATGGTGTTGAAGTGCAGGAGGACGGGGCGCTCGTAGTTCTTCGCCAGCTCAAAGATCATCTCGCAGGCGCGAATATCGTGCCCGTCAAAGGGGCCCCAGTAGTTGATCCCCAGGTCGTCAAACATGTTATACGGCTTCACGAGGCTCTTGATCTGGTCTCGAATGCCCTCCAGGCTCCGCTGGAGCGTCTCGCCCGCCGGAAGGACCTTGCAGCACTCCTTGATGGCGGTCTTGATCTTGTTGTACGAGGTGTTGGCCGACAGGTGCGCCAGCATGGTGGAGAAGCCACCGACGCGGTTGCTGATGGAGTGCTTGTTGTCGTTCAGGATGATGATGAGCTTCGTCTTTGTCTCCTCGACGTAGTTCAGCGC
>JAFUYV010000053.1 GCA_017476945.1 Fretibacterium sp. | reverse complement strand
GTGATGTCGCTCATGTAGCCATCCACCATCGCGCCATAATCTACGGTAACGGTGTCGCCGTCCTCGAACGCCTTGCCGGTCGCCCGGGCGTGACACATCGCGCCCCGCTGCCCTGACGCGACGATAAAGTCGTCGTGGGCCCAGCCCCTCTCGGCGCCCCGCCGCTTGATCTCCGCGAGGAGCGCGCTGTCAAACTCGATCTCCGTCATGCCGGACGCCACCCGCTCCAGAATCGCGCCGTAAGCCTCTCGGCCAATGCGCGCGGCTTTCTTAATGGATTCCACCTCGGATGCGTCCTTGGCACGGCGCAACGAGGGGATGAAGTCCGTGGCGTCCACCCAGCGGGTCTTCACCGGCGCGAACGTGACCTCAAACATCCTGTGTGACACCTTGTCGGACTCAAAACCCACCGTCCCCCACCCCGCGTCCGAGACAGTCTTTGCAATGAAAGCCGCCAGGGGCAGGTTGGACTGAACGATGAGCTTGAAGGGGGACTGCGCCGCCGCCTGGGTGCGGTAGCGACCATCCGTCACCAGCGTGGCGTCCTTCCCGTCAATGATGAGCGCCGCGCTGCTGCCCCGGAAACCCGATATGTAGTGGCAGCTCTCAGCGTTAGCCCGCTCCAGGACAGGCAGAACAAAGGCATCCATCCCCTTTTCGGACATCAACCCCCTGAGCTTGGTCAGCCGCCTCTCCACCGCTTCAAAAACCATCTCTCCCTCTCCTTTACCTCTGAAGATTGTAACCACCCTATTTTAGCAGAGTGAGCCGAATAAGATAAAAATACTATGCCATAGCCTTAAACTATGGCATAGTATGAGTATGGCATGGCGTTTTGCAAAACAACCTGCGCGGCTACGGTCTTGTCCCGGTGAAGAAGGCTGGCAGGACATCCGGCAATGCGTCAAAGGGATGCTCCCCCACAACCTCACCCTCCCGGAAGAGGACAGCGCCCGCCGGCGTGCCGGCAATACCATATTGGGCGTGCTTGGCCTCCTTGGGGCCGTTCACCTCACAGCCCATCACCGCGACCGAGGTCCCGTCGGGCAGGCCGTCAAGCATCGGGCGGACGAGCTCCACCAGGCGCATGACATCCGCCCGGCGTCGCCCACACGTCGGGCAGGAGATGAGGTTCACCCCGTGGGAGCGCAGCTCCAGAGCCTTGAGGATCTCGTACCCCACCCTGACCTCGCGCTCCGGCGCGTCGGTCAGGGAGACGCGGAGCGTGTCGCCAATGCCTTGGGCCAACAGCGCGGAGATACCCGCCGTGCTCTTGACGATGCCGCCGTCCCCGGGCCCGGCTTCCGTCAGACCGATGTGCATGGGGAAGCCAGGGTACGCCTGTGCGATCAGGACATTGGCCCGCACACATTCCGGCACAGATGAGGACTTCGCGGAGAGGATCATCTCCTCAAAACCACTGTTCAGGAGAAGCTCCGCCTGCTCGCGCACCGCGAGGAAGAGCGCCGCCGCCCGGTCGCCCTTCGCCTCCTCCATCTGCCTCCCCGATACGGAGCCGCCGTTGGCCCCGATGCGGATAACGGTGCCCAGCGCCTTCGCCGTGGAGATCACGTCATTCAGGCGGCCAAGGGGCATGTTGCCTGGGTTGATGCGGATGGCGCGGCAGCCCGCCTCCATCGCGAGCAGGGCCAGCGCGGGGTCGAAATGGATATCCGCCATCAGGGGCAACGAGGTATGTTCAACCAGCCACGTCAGGTCATCGGCCAGCTCCGGCCGGGGCAGCGCCACACGGGCCAGCTCGCACCCCACGGCCACAAGCCGTTCACACTGATCGCGGCAGCCCTCCCGATCCGTCAAGGGGGTCTTTAGCATGCTCTCGACGCGGACGGGCGCCCCTCCCCCAATGACGAGAGGCCCGATCTGCACGCTGCGCTTCATCGTCCGCACCTCACTTCGTCCAGAAGAGATGATAGACGTCCTGACAGGTGATGAAGATCATCAGGGAGATCAGGACGGCAAAGCCCGCCGCGTGTATCCAGTTCTCCACCCTCTCAGGCAGGCGGCGGCGAAGGAGCATCTCCAGCAGGACGAAGAGGATGCGCCCGCCGTCGAGCGCGGGGATAGGGAACAGGTTCAGCAGGCCAAGGTTCAGGCTGATCATGGCCAGGAACGACAGGAAGCTCCAGAACCCCTCCCGCATGGCCCGACCGGACATTGAGGCGATGCCGACAGGCCCCGTAACGTCCACCTCCTGACGCCGCAGCACCCAGTCCGCGATGCCCCGAAGCATCAGCTTCGTCATCTGCCACGTGTAGCCCACGGAGCTGCGCGCGGCTTCAAGCAGGCCATAGCGCGCCATGGAGGGCGAAACCCCCAGCATAGGCCGCCCGTACTCCCCATTCATGGGGATGACGATCTCCACCGTCAGGCTCCGCTCGCCGCGCAGGACATCGAGACGCACGGGGGCGCCCTTCCCTCCCTCCGTGCGCAGAGCGTCAGACATCTCCCGCCAATGTTCGACGGGCTTGCCGCTGACGGCGGTGACCCGGTCCCCGACCTGGAGGCCGGCCTGCTCCGCGGGGAACCCGGCCATGATCTCCCCGATCCGCGTGCTGTTCATATCCAGGACGCCGTGGCCGCACAGGAAGAACACCGTCAGGAACAGCGCCAGAATGATGTTGAAGAGGGAGCCGTTCAGCAGGATGAAAAAGCGCTTCCACGCGGGCTGCTCGTTAAAGCCCATCCCTGGCAGGACCACCTCATCCTCAGCGTCCTCCCCCATCCCGGCGAGCCGGCAGAACCCCCCGACGGGCAGGACCCGCCACGACCACAACATACGGGCCCCGCCCCTGGTGCTGGCGTGCTGACGGACCACTGGCCCCATGCCAAAGGCGAACTCATGAACCTGAACGCCCAGCAGGCGCGCCGTGATGTAGTGGCCATACTCGTGGACCACCACGCAGATGGCGATGACGATGATAAACGCGATGATGCTTGTCAACATATCTTATCCTCTATTCTTTACCTTTTTTGCCTTGACGCGCAGCGCAGACTTCCCCGGCCTTGCGCCGGGCCCAATCCAGCGCGCCCAGTGCCTCGTCCAGCGAACGGGGGGACGGCAGCGCGCAGGAGCCCAGTGTCTCCTCCACAACCGCGGCAATATCTGTAAAGCCAATTTTCTTTTTTAGGAAGCGGTCAACCGCGACCTCATCCGCCCCCACCAGCACGGCGGGGTACGGGCCCTTTTCCTCCATGACGCGCCGCGCGAGGCGCATGGCGGGAAATCGCTCCTCATCCGGGAGCTCGAAGGAGAGCGTGCGGGAGGCCAGGCACGGAGGCTCAAAGTCCGGAGCCGGCCAGCGGCGCTCAGGCCAGAAGAGGCACGAGGCTGCGGGAAGCCTCATGTCGGGCGTGGCGGCCAGCAGCTTGACGCTGCCGTCCTCGAACTCCACCAGTCCATGAACAAACGAGCCCGGCGAGATCAGTGCGCCGACCTGGCGGGGCTCCAGTCCAAAGAGGAACATCGCCTCGATGAGCTCGATACCCTTATTCAGCAGCGTCGCGCTGTCGATAGTGATCTTCGCCCCCATCGCCCAGACGGGGTGTTTCAGCGCCATCTCCGGTGTCACCGTGCGGAGCTGCCCGGCTGTCCAGGTGCGGAAGGGCCCCCCTGAAGCCGTCAGGTAAATGTGCGCGGGAGCGTTTCGCCCCTCGCCGTGCAGGCATTGCCAGATGGCGTTGTGCTCGCTGTCCAGCGGGCGGAGCTGGTCCGGCCGGGTGACGAGGGGCATCACCCACGGTCCCGCGACAACGATGCTTTCCTTGTTCGCGAGGGAGACCTCCTTGCCAGCCTTCAGCGCCCTCTGCAATGCCGGGATGGCCGCCGTCCCCGAGGACGCGAAGACCACGTGGTCAACCTCCGGGGACTCCGCCAGGGCGGCAAGGCCCCCTGGGCCCGTCAGGATGTTCCGGCCCCATGATATTCCGTCCTCCGGCGCGTCATGAACGCATAACATCTCAGCCCCGAACTCTTCGGCGAGGCCCCTCAGCTTCTCCGAGGCCGTGCGGGCCGCGAGGCCGCGGACCTCGATCTCCCCGGCGTGAGCGCGGCAGACGGACAGGACGGAGGCCCCGACGCTCCCCGTCGCCCCGATGACCGCGATGCGCTTGCGTTTCCCCTCTCCCGCGCTCATAGCAGCACCTCAAAGATAAGATATGTCAGGAGGCCGTTGAGCAGGATGCTGTCAAATCGGTCGAGCACACCGCCATGGCCGGGGATGAGCCGACCGGAGTCCTTCTCGCCCAGCTCGCGCTTGATGAGGGACTCCGCAAGGTCCCCGAACTGCCCCGCGGTACCGCAGACGATCCCAATAAGGAAGAGGGGATAGGGCGGCTGTTCCAGGAAATAGATCACCGCGGCGTTGACGAACATGCTGCCCACCGCGCCGGCGATGAAGCCCTCCCACGTCTTCTTGGGGCTGATCTGCTCGCAGAGCCGGTTCCGGCCCCAGCGCCGCCCCACCAGGTAGGCCATGACGTCGCAGCCCCACGTACAGGCGAAGAGCGTCACCAAAATCAGCGTTCCCGTGGGGAAATAGCGGAGCAGCACGATGCAGGTCCAGGGTACCGCGATGAGCAGCACACCCGACAGCGTTCCCCCAACGTTGCCGGCCCCGTCGCTCTGTCCAGAGAGCTGCCGCCGCCACATCTCGATCATCAGGATGGCGTAGGCGCTCAGGGCGAGCGTCAGCACGATCGTCATGGGCCGCGCCCCCCCGAGGCTGGAGAGCAGCACGGCCAGAGCGCAGAGGTAGCCGATGCCGCGCGAGAGCCTCATGTGCTTGCCCAGCAGCCGGTAGTACTCCGCCAGGGAGAGCAGGGCCAGGAGTGTGACGACACCGAGCCACACCCAGCCGCCGAAGTAGATGCCTCCCACCACACAGCCAACGATGACAGAACCGCTGACCGTGCGCAGCAGAAGCTCAGGGCTTGAGCCCGCCATAGCGCCTCTCCCGTCCCGCGTAGTCCGCGAGCGCCGCCTTCAGTGCCGCCTCGTCGAAGTCCGGCCAATGGATATCGGTGAAGTAAAACTCGCTGTAAGCCGCCTCCCACAGCCAGAAGTTGCTTAGACGCAACTCCCCGCTGGTGCGGATGATCAGGTCCGGGTCCGGCACATCGGGCAGGTAGAAGAAGCGCCGCAGCTCCTCCTCCGTCACGGGCCCCGCCTGCTCATCCCCGCCTTGGGCCTGACGTGCTCGGACGAGGGCGTTCACCGCATCCATGACCTCGGCACGGCCGCCGTAATTGATGCAGAGGATGAAGTCCAGCACCGTCTCGTTCGCCGTGCGCTCCTCCGCCCACCGCATCTGATCGAGGAGGTCCGGAGGCAGCTTGTCCTTCCGGCCGCAGAAGCGGATGCGCGCTCCCTCGGCCTTGATAGCCTCAACCTTGCGCCGGATGTAGTAGCGGAAGAGGCTCATCAGGCCGTCAACCTCCATCTTCGGCCGGTTCCAGTTCTCCGTGGAGAAGGCGTAGACCGAGAAGTAGCGTATCCCTTCGCGCTTGACGAGACGCACCATCTCCTCCAGCTTCCTCAATCCTGCGCGATGCCCCATGAGGCGAGGCAGCCCGCGGCGCTTAGCCCACCTTCCGTTGCCGTCCAGGATAATCGCCAGGTGCCGGGGCACCCTCCCGTTTTCAACAGAATGTTCGCTCAATTTCCTTCTCCCTTCTGCCTTACCCCACTTGGGGCGCCAGTTCATCCAGCCGTGCCTTAAGCTGCTGCACGTCCTGCCACGTCAGATCTTTGGGGCTCCCCTTGGCCCTGGAGTCGTTGCGCAGGAGATAGCTGGGGTGGAACATGGGGAAGAGCTGGATGCCCCGCCAGTCGAACCAGCGCCCACGCAGGGCTGTAATGCCCTCCGTTGTCCTGAGCAGCCATTTCAGCGGCGTGTTGCCCAGGCAGACCACGATGCGGGGGCGCAGCAAAAGGAGCTGGGCCTCCAGGAAATCCCCGCACATCAGCATCTCCTCCTGCGTGGGGGTACGGTTGTTTGGCGGGCGGCACTTCACCACATTGCAGATGAAGATAGACTCCCGGTCAATGCCCCCCGCGCTGAGTATCCTCGTCAGGAGTTGACCGGCACGTCCCACGAAGGCCAGGCCGGAGGCGTCCTCATCCGCGCCGGGGCCCTCCCCCACCAGGACGAGGGGCGTGTTCACGGAGCCCTGGCCAAAGACCGTGTTCGTCCGCGTTCGGCACAGGCCGCACCGCTGGCACCCGGCCACGCGAGCCCGCAGCTCCTCCCAGGCTCTCTCCCTCATATCTGGGCTCATCTCCATGATCATCCGCCTCCCCTCGCTGTCCAACATCTACATTCTTTAAAATTATACAGTGAAATTCCAATTTGAGGAACTTTTGACCAAAATTTATGATATCCTTATAAACGAACCAAAGAGGCAAAACAGCAGCAAGCTTAATAACGAAGATGGAGAAGGGGGCAGAACGGGTGGGGATTTCACGTGATCTCTACGAGAACTACACGGTGATACTGGAGGATGAGCTCGTTCCCGCCATGGGCTGTACGGAGCCTATCGCTATTGCCTACGCGGCCGCAAAGGCCTGTGAGGTCCTGGGGGAGGCTCCCCGTCACGTGAGGGTG
>JAFUYV010000052.1 GCA_017476945.1 Fretibacterium sp. | reverse complement strand
CTGTGTCTCGTCCTCTACACCCACCGAGCGGAGGACGAGCCATGAGAGGCTGTCTGCCGTCTTCAGGCCCGCGCCGTGAGCGGCCTAATGTTGTTTCGCGCCGTGAGCGGTTTAATGCTTTTGCGCGCCGTGGGCGCTTTCATGTGCCTACGGCCATGGGACTCAATTACAATTATGCCTGAGATACGCGACCTGCTGGACGGCCGTCTGAAGGGCCTGCTGACCGGCATCCTCTGCTCCCTGCTGGTCCTCGTGGGGGGGCTGTACTACTGCCAGATCTATCAGGGGGACAAGTACGTCCGGCTGGCCTACAACAACCGGCTCCGCCTGATCCGCTTCGCCGCGCCGCGGGGCGAGATCTTCGACCGCAACGGCGTTCCGCTGGCCGTGAATGAGACGACCTTCAGCATCATGGGCTACCCGCTGGATCTGAACACGCCGGAGAAGCTCGCGAAGTTCAGCGCGGTCCTGATGCGTCATGGGATCCCGATGGACGTCCCCCAGCTTGAGCGGGTCGTCAAGCAGCAGCGCCAGGCCCCCTACCGCGTGATGCGGCTGGTGCCGAACCTGACGATGCCGCAGATGGCGGACCTTGTGGCGGACCCGGACTTCCCGAGGGAGCTGTTCCCCCTATCCGTCTGGCGGCGCACCTACCCGGCCGGGGCGATGGCCGCGAACGTCCTGGGCTACGTGGCCGAGATCTCGGAGGAGGAACTGAAGGCCAGTGTGGAGGGCACTTATCAGGGCGGCGACCTGATTGGCAAGGCTGGAATCGAGCGCTCCTATGAAGAGTGGCTGCGCGGCGCCACGGGGGAGGAGGCCCTGGAGGTGGACGCGCGGGGGCGGCGCGTCCGCACGCTGGACTCCCGCACGGCCGTGAAGGGCGAGGACCTGCGCCTGACCCTTGACATGGGGGTGCAGAAGCTGGCGGTGGAGCTCCTGGAGGACTACCGCGGGGCCCTTGTGGCGATGGACGTGCGGACGGGGGCGATTCTGGCCCTGGCCTCCTCCCCGACCTACGACAACAACCCGCTGGCGTGGGGGGTATCGGGCCAGGAGTGGAACCGCATCGTGAGGGACCCCGAACGCCCCATGATGGACCGCTGCATCTCCGGCCTCTACCCCCCCGCCTCCACGTTTAGGGCCTTCATGTCCATCGCGGCGCTTGAGGAGGACGTTATCACGAGCTCCACCTCGTTCTTCTGCGCGGGGGCGCTCCGCGTGGCCAACCGGAGCTTCCGGTGCTGGAGGCGCAGCGGCCACGGGGCGGAGAACGTGCTGACGGCGCTCCAGCACTCCTGCGATGTGTTCTTCTACCAGGTGGGGCTGCGGATGGGTATCGACCGGCTCGTCAAGTGGGGGCGCCGCTTCCGGCTGGGCGAGCCCACGGGCGTGGACCTGCCCGGTGAGAGCGCGGGAAACATCGCGGGGCCGGAGTGGAAGCTGCGCCGGTTCCGCGAGGGGTGGTACCAGGGCGACACGGTGAACTACTCCATCGGCCAGGGATACGTCCTGATGACCCCGCTGCAGATCGCGCGGGTCTATGCGGCCATCGCGAACGGGGGTAAACTGGTCACGCCGCACCTCTGCGCCCTGAACTACCGCGAACCGGAGGACCTGGGCCTGACGCCGTCAAAGCTGGCCCTTGTGCAGCGGGGGTTGGAGTCCGTCGTGAGCCGGGGGACGGGGGCGCGGGCCGGAAGGTTCGGCGTCACCGTCGCGGGCAAGACGGGGACGGCGCAGAACGCCCATGGGGACGATCACGCGCTGTTCGTCGGTTACGCCCCGGCGGAGGCCCCGCAGTACGTGGCGGTGGCGGTCATCGAGGCGGGGAAGCACGGCAGCAGCGTCGCGTCGCCCATGGTGGGCGAGCTGCTGGCCCACATGCTGAGCCACCCCGCGGGGAGTGGGACTGTGCCCCCCGCCGGGGAAGATCAGGAGAAGACGGGTACGGAAAATGGGAATATTACAAAACCGGATGAAGACGTTTCAAAAGCGCATCGCTGAGAGGATGCAGCGGGGGATGGAGACCCAGATTCACATGGAGCGGACGCACTACGGCATCCGCATGACCCTGCCGCTGGCCCCCAGCGAGGCCGGGCTGCTGGACCTCCTCCTGAGGATACCGTCCAGGGCCTACCACCTGCCGCCGGAGGAGGGCATCGTGCTGGACTTCCAGTCCCGGGCCTGCTCGCCGGGCTTCCTGACCCGGCTGATGCAGAAGCTGGTGTGGGCCAGGCACGTCCGCGTGCTGGCGTGGCTCTCCGCCAACGAGGAGACCCTGCGGCTCTTCTGGGGCTCCGGGCTCTCCGTGGAGGAGCCTCGCAAGCCCATCGAGGCTGAGACCCTTGAGGCCGCGCAACCCCGGAGGATGGACTGGGCGGAGGAGGCGGCACCGGAACTGCCCCCCTCGCCGGGGCTCAAGGCCCTCTACACCTCGCTGAGGGGCGGGCAGACCATCACGGCGCCGGGTGACGTCATCCTTTGGGGGCACCTGAACCCCGGGGCGGAGATCGTCGCGGGGGGGAACATCGTCGTGGCGGGCAGGCTGCGGGGGATTGTGCACGCGGGACAGGGGGGCCAGGCGGACGTCTTCATCGTGGCGGGTTCCTTTGAGTCGCCGCAGGTCCGGCTGGGCAACAAGCTCTGCTACGCGGACGCCTCCATCCCCGGCTGGGGGCGGCCCGTGCTCATCACCCTGGAGGACGGCGAGCCCATCATCCGGGTGAACGACTTTGTGAAGGATGCCGCACGGCACAACAGCTGAGTCTGCCCGGAAAAGGGCGCTGCCTGGAAAAAATCTGCCCCTTTGTGTAAAATGTAAAGATTGACGCTTGGGTAAAAGCGACATGATG
>JAFUYV010000051.1 GCA_017476945.1 Fretibacterium sp. | reverse complement strand
GATGTCCTGCCAGCTGGAAAAGGCTTTCCAATAATTTGGCGTCTGCTCCGTAATGACGGAGGCGCTTGTCGGGTCCACCAGCATCCCGGCGGCGATGGGGACAACCAGCATCGCGCCAAGGACGAGCAGGCCCTGGAAGAAATCCGTCCACGAGACGGCGGAAAAGCCACCCAGAAAAGTGTAGCCGATGACGATGGCGGCCGCGATATACATGGCCAGCGTCGTGTCAATGCCGGTCACGGTGTTGAAGAGCGTGCCGCAGGCCTTGATGCTCGAGGCGGAGTAGATGGTGTAGGCCACCAGGAAGACCACGGCGGAGATGACCTGAAGCGCCCGGGACTTCGACAGGAAGCGGTTGGTGAGGTACTGAGGAATGGTGATGGAGTCATCCGCCACAATGGAGAAACATCGCAGGCGCGGAGCCTCATAGATCCAGCTGAGGGTGTAGCCGGCGGCAAGGCCGACGGATATCCAAACCTGCCCCAAGCCCAACGCGTAGACCGACGTGGGCAACCCCATCAGGACCCAGGCGCTCATGTCCGAAGCCCCCGCCGACAGCGCGGCAACCCACGCGCCCATCTGCCGCCCGCCAAGGAAATACCCCTTCTCCGACTGATCCTTGCTTCTGACGAAGAACCAGACGCCAACGGCGAGCACGAAGGCCAGGTAGATGACAAAAACAGAAACTTCCCAAATGTTCATCACAAAAACTCCCCGCAATCAAAATTCACGTTAAGCATCGCTGAACGATGTTTGCTTAGTATAGCATAATGTAAAACAACATCGCGGATTTGCGGTGGGCGCGGCCATCTCTTTGAAAAAAGTCAGATTATCCTGCCGCCGGGTCCGATTTTCTGCAAAACAATGATAAAATATCGGAAAGTTTTAAGGAGGTTTTTTCATGGCACGCAACATCACATCACGAAATGTCAACTACTCTCAGTGGTATCTGGACGTTATCAAGGCCGCGGAGATGGCGGACTACGCGCCGGTGCGCGGCTGCATGGTCATCCGCCCTACGGGTTACGCGGTGTGGGAGTCCATCCAGCGCCATTTCGATGATGCTTTCAAAAAGACGGGGCATGTCAACGCCTATTTCCCGCTGCTCATCCCCTATTCCTTCCTTAATAAAGAGGCGGAGCACGTGGAGGGCTTCGCTCCGGAGGTTGCGACGGTGACGCACGCCGGCGGTGAGGAGCTGGAGGAGCCCTATGCCGTACGCCCAACGTCCGAGACGGTCATCGGCCATATGTACAGCAAGTGGATCCACTCCTGGCGTGACCTGCCCGTACTCATGAACCAGTGGTGCAACGTCATGAGGTGGGAGAAGCGCCCGCGCCTGTTCCTTCGTACGTCGGAGTTCCTGTGGCAGGAGGGTCACACGGCTCACGCCACGGCGGAGGAGGCCGTCGAGGAGACGCTGAAGATGCTGGAGGTCTACCGCAAGGTCATGGAGGAGGAGATCGCCCTGCCCGTCATCCCCGGGGAGAAGACGGCGGGCGAGCGTTTCCCCGGCGCGGCGCAGACCTACACCTGCGAGGCCATGATGAGCGACACAAAGGCGCTCCAGGCCGGGACCAGTCATTTCCTGGGGCAGAACTTCGCCAAAGCCTTTGAGATCCAGTTCCAGAACAAGGCCGGGGAGCTGGAGTACTGCTGGACGACGAGCTGGGGGATCTCCACCCGGCTCATCGGTGCCCTCATCATGACACACTCCGACGACGACGGCCTCGTCCTGCCGCCGCGCATCGCCCCCGTCAAGGCGGCTATCGTCCCCATTTCCACGGATGAGAACGTGCTGGACAACGTGCTGCTGCCCAGGGCGAGGGAGCTTGCGGGCCAGCTCAACGAGGCGCTGGGTGGCCTTTACACCACCGTGGACACGCAGTTCCACCTGAAGCCCGGCGACCGATTCTTCTACCACCTCCAGAGGGGCGTTCCCCTGCGCCTGGAGCTGGGCGAGAAGGACATGGCGGCCGGGACGGTACGGTGCGTGCGCCGCGACACAGGCGAGAAGACCGACGCCGCAGCCGACGCCCTCATCCCGACCGTGAAGGACCTCCTTGAGAAGATGCAGGACAATATCTACAGCCGCGCCAAGGCGTTCCGGGAGGAACACACCACCTCCGCGGACAGCTACGACGAGATGAAGGCTATCCTGGAGGAGAAGGGCGGCTTCGTAAAGGCCTACTTCGGCGGAAGCGCCGAGGACGAGGTGCGCATTCGTGAGGAGACGGGCGCGACGCCGCGCTGCATCCCCCTGTCCGACAGCAGCACCGGGAAGTGCATCATCACGGGCAAGGAAGGCCGCCGCACCATCTTCGCCAAGGCGTACTAGTCCGCGGTGGAACATCTGTAAATGAAAGGCCAGGGGAACGCCCCTGGCCTTTCGTTCGTTGCAGCTTCGCCTTACAGATAGCCGTTCTGCTTCAAAAGCTCCTTCGCCTTCTCGATGTGGCGCGCGGGCATCTTGATGACCGGGCCCGTGCAGCCCATCGCGGACTCCGCGTAGATGTTCGCCTTCCACAACACCTTCACCGCGTTGTCGATCTCCAGCACGTCGATGCCGTGGAGCTCGTCGTCCGTCGGCTCCGCTGGGGGCGCCTTCACGTCCTCCTCCGCGGCGGCTGCCTTTGGCGTCAGCGCCTCGATCTCCTCATCCAGACCGGCCTTCCGCGCGACCTTCAGCTCCTCTGCCACGCGTGCGGGCAACCCGCCCGCCACCACCGCCGCAGTAAACGACAGCGCGTTCGCGATCACCGGCGCGCCCGACGCGCGGGACACGATGGACACCACGTAAGGCCACCCCTCGCCACAGGAGGGGCCGTAGCCCCAGCCCGTGGACTCGTAGGAGCCGCCCGTCGTGAACGACGAGAACATCTTCATCAGCACGTTGCCCGTCAGCGTGTCCGTCACACACACGTCAACGGTCCCCGTCAGGATGTCGTTGCCCCGCAGCACGGAACCGCCGTCCGCGCGCACGGACGTGCCGAAGGTGATGGGATAGCCCTTCTCCTTCAGGTGTGTCAGCGAGCGGAACACCGGCTGGGCCGTGTCCACGTTCAGGATGCCCACCGTGGGGTTCGCAATGCCCAGCGCCTTCGCCGCCGCGATGCCGTAGACCGCGTTGCGCAGCATGGCCTCGCCCCGCACCGTGGACGACGTGCCCGTCGTGGAGGCCAGGATCATCGGCCGGCCCCGGCCGGGCGTCATTACGCGCCCGATGGTCGTCACGCCCAACGGGAACGGGAAGTGCATCGCCACCGCACCCTCCACCTCGCCGTCCTTCACCGCCGCCTCAAGCCGCGCGGGAACGTCGCACTCCGCGCACTCGATCCAGTCCAAATCCTCATAACCGGCAACCCTGGGGCCGATCATGACGGGGCAGACGCCGCCGCTCTGCGCCGCCAGCCGCGCGCCGCGCGCGATCTCCTCCGGGCCATGCTCACTGCCCGCCGCCATCAGCCCCACACGGACCTTCGGCCCGCCGTTTTGTGCCGACTCGATGATCTCGCGCAGAGCCGTCCCGACTAACTGTTTAATCTGGTCAGACATGGAACAGGGCCCCCTTAGTTCAGCTTCCCGGCGATCTCGGACAGCGCCTCCAGGATCAGGGCCTTCACGTCCTCCTTGCTCACCGCGCCAGCCGCGGCCGGAGTGCCCGCCGGGGCCTCGATCAGGAACGACGCGCCGTCCGCCAGGTTCGTCAGGCGTGCCAGGAACAAGCTGCCCTTCCCAATGATCATGACGCGCTTCATCTTCCCGTCCCGGATCGCCTCGCACGCGGGCCCGATGAACGGGACGCCCGCGGGGATGTGTCCCTGTGTGTGCGCGTAGCCCACCGTCCCGTGCTCCTTGATGAATTTCATCATGTCCGCCTTCTCGATGGCCTTCTTCATCACGGCCAGCGCGGCGATCATCTTGATGTTCGCCAGCGGCACGTTGCCCGCGCCGGCCGGCTCCGTGATCTCGTGGTTCTGCAGCTCAGGCGCAAAGCGGTCCACGTCCGCGAAGGAGAGCCCCGCCGCCTGGAGCGGCTCGAACGTCAGCGCCGACGTCACCGCCTGGGGCGCCCCGCCCGCGCCGACCGTGTGCTTGCCCAGCACGTCCAGGCGCATGATGGGGTTCGTCCCGTCGTCCGGAACCAGCAGCACCGCAAAGCTCCCCACGCAGTCCTCAAGCGCACGAAGCCCCTTCTTCACGTGGTCGCGGCTGTTCATGTAGAGCTTCGGGATGGAACCGCCCGCCACCACCGCGATGTTCTTCCGCGCGCCGGACGCCACCTGCGCCGCGGCGTTGATCATCGCGTTCACCGGCCCGGCGCAGAACCCGCGCACGTCGCACCCGGAGGCGTTGGTGCAGCCCACGACCTCCGCAATGGCCTTGGCGAAGTTGTTGCCCGCGCGCTGGCCAACGTCGCCCGCGCCCTCCTCGGAACACTCGATCACGAAGTCCAGATCCGTGGGGGCCAGCCCGCTGTTCTTCAGCAGGTGCAGCAGCGCCAGCACACCCGACGCCTTCCCCGCCAGGTTCTCCATCAGGACGTGCGCTGTGAGGCAGGCGTCCGTGGGGTGCCCGCTGCGGATGCAGCCGACGACCTTGCCGCCAAAGTGCAGCGGCAGCGCCGCGCGGTCCTTGCACTCGTCCTCAATAGCGCTCAACTCCTGCATGTTCTTCGGCCGGACGACGCGCTTGACGATGGCCTCGGTGATGACGGGATCTTTCGCCAGCTTCGCGCTGACCTCCTCGGCAAAGGCCTTCTCCAGCCACACCAGCTCGAACTCGTCGCAGGCGGAGATGAGGCCCAAGAACTCGTCCTCCGGCATCAGCTCGCCGAACTTGCCATAGCGCCCGGCTCTGTCGTCGGGCAGGGGGTTCTCCGTCCAGGGGGTCGCGGCAGCCTCAAAATCGTCGTAGGAGATGCCGCCAATGTAGGTCTGGTTCGGCGCGTAGTGCAGGGCCTGGTCGTAGGTCTGGAGGTGCTTCGGCAGCGCCTCGACGTACTCCTGCTCCTTCCCGCTGTGGCGCGCCTCGTAAGGCGTGCCGCCGTACCAGCTCCCCGTCTCCGGCGCATGGTTCAGACAATACGCATAGCTCTTAATCCCAACTGTGGACATAACAGGTCCTCCTTAAAGGCTTGAGTTCTTATTGCATAATTCTATAATAAAAACCTGCTTGTGGGGAGGGGGGAAGGGTTCAAGTCAGTGTAAAATAGAGGGCATATAAGGGGCAAGAGGACACTCAACAGGAGGTCGTATCATGCGCGTGACGATACTGACAAACGGACCGGGGGAACTGTGGGGCTGGGTGCGGCCCGTGGCAATGGAGCTCCGGCGGCGGGGACATTCGGTCTCCCTATGGCTCCTGCCCTGCCAATTCGCGTCGGGACATGAGCGCGAGGCGGCCTCCCTGCTGGGCGTTGACAAGCTGGAGGGCCCTATGAGCGCGGCGCGGCTGTGGCGAGCGCTGGGTGAGGAGCGGACGGATTGCGCCGTGCAGCTTGGGGGGGACCTGGCCTTTGGGCTGCGTCTTTCCAAGGCCGCGAGGGTCCCCCTGACCTGCTACACCTACGGCCCGAAAAAGGGGCTGAAGGGGGGAGAGGGTCTGAGGCTCTCGGTCCTTACGGCCTTCCCCTCCCAGGCGCTTCAGATACCCAACGCCCGCCCCATCGGGGACCTGGTCCAGGACTCCCTGTTGATGGACGCCCAGACGCCGCAGTTCAGTCAGGCGGCCTGGGACTGGCCGGAGGGGCAGGTGTCGCCAGGAGACGCCAATCTGACGTCGCCGCGGGTGCTGTTCCTGCCTGGCAGCCGCCCCGCTATCCGCCGCGCGGCGCTCCCCTGGCTGGCCGTCGTTGAGGAGTCCCTGAGGGCGCTGTGTCCCTCTGTGCGCGTTCGCACGCTCTTCCCTCCCTTCGTGCCGGAGGCGGAGCTGAGGCCCTGGAGGGACGCGGGGCTCAATCCCGTCCGCACTGGAGCCGGGATTGCCATGCGGGGGGCGGACTTCGCCCTCACCCAGCCGGGGACGAACACCCTTGAGCTGATGCACTGCGGCCTGCCCTCCCTCGTCGCCGCGCCATCCAGCTTCCTTGGCCTCGTCCCTATCCCCGGGCTTCGCGGGATGCTCGCCTCCCTGCCCCTGGTGGGGAACGCGATCCGCCGCGGGGCCGTGCGGCACATCCTTGGCCGCTGGGGCGGGTTCATCTCCCTGCCGAACCGCATCTCAGGGCGGCGTATCCTCGACGAAGCCTGGGGGGATATCTCCCCGCAACAGGTGGCGGAACGGGTCGCCGCCTCCCTGAGGGCCCCGGAGGCCCTGGCCCAGACGCGGGCGGAGCTCCTGGCGATGTCCGGCCGCCCGGGGGCCGCGGGGCGCCTGTGCGATGCGATCTCCGCCCTCCCCGAGGAGAACGCCCCCCTGACCGTCGGGGCGGAGGCCGAATGACGCCGCGCGTGGGAGGGCAGGAGGGCAGAAAGGGGGCCGTCCGCCGCCTGTTGGCCTGGACCGCGCCCTACCGCCTGCGCCTTGCGGAGGCGCTGCTGTTCATGCTGTGTTCCTCGCTGCTGAACACCCTTCCGCCCTGGCTCTTCAAGAGCGTGGTGGACGACGTGCTGATCTCCCGCGACCTCATGCGGCTGAACCTCGTCTGCTTCGCCGTCGTCGCCATCTTTGCCCTCAAGGCCGTAACGACCTACTGGCAGGAGTACATGATGAACGAGGTGGGGCAGAACGTGGTCATGGACATCCGCCTGGCGCTGTACGACCACATGCAGCGCATGTCGCTCCGCACGCTCTACGCCTCGCGCGTCGGCGACCTGATGAGCCGCCTCACCGGCGATGTGGCAACGCTTCAGAACCTCGTCACCAGCACCGCCGTCACCCTGACCTTCAACGCCGTCACATTCGTGGGAATGTTCGGCTTCATCCTCTACATCAACTGGCGGCTGACCCTGCTCATCATCCTCATCCTTCCGGCCGTGGCGTGGCTGCTCTCCTTCGCGGCGCGGCGGCTCCGGAGGGCGGGGCACAACGTCCAGGAGCAGCTCGCCAACCTCACCGCCATCGCCCAGGAGGCATTCTCGGCCATCCGGGTCGTGCGCTCCTTCGCCACGGAGGACCAGGCGCTGGAGCGTTTCCGCCGCGGAAACGTGGATAACTTCAGGGCCCTGCTTCAGGCCGTCTCCATCCAGGCGGTCCTGGCCGGGGTCATTGAGGTGTTCCTCATCTGCGCCCTGGCCGTGGTCTTCTGGCTTGGGGGCCGCACCGTCCTCAACGGCGATCTGACGCCGGGCGAGCTCATCGCCTTCATCGGCTATATCGCCTTCATGGTGCAGCCCATCCGCACCATCATGAACAACATGGGAAGCATCCAGACCGCGCTGGCCGCGGCCGACCGCATCTTCGCCATGCTGGACACCCCCATTGAGGGACACAGCCGCCGTTCCGGCCAGGAGGACAGCGGCATGGAGCCCGGCGGGCTCAGGGGTGAGGTGACCTTCGAGGACGTGTGCTTCTCCTACGTCGAGGGGCAGGAGATCCTGCGGGGCATCTCGCTCTCCGTCCCACCTGGGGAACGCGTGGCCATCGTCGGGCCCACGGGTTCGGGCAAGTCCACGCTGGTAGACCTGATCCCGCGCTTCTACGATCCCACGTCGGGGCGCGTCCTCATCGACGGCCGCGACGTGCGCACGCTGCGCCTGCCCCCCCTTCGCCGCCAGATCGGCATCGTCCCGCAGGACTGCGTCCTGATGCGGGGCTCTATCGCTTTCAACATCGCCTACGGGCTTGCGGAGGACGGTCCGGCGCTGTTCGGGGACGGCATGCTCATGGAGAGGGTGCGCGAGGCGGCCCGCGTTGCCGGCATCGACGGCTTCATTGAGGGCCTGCCCAGCGGATACGCTGCGGAGGTCGGGGAGCGCGGCGTCACCCTCTCCGGCGGACAGCGGCAGAGGATAGCCATCGCGCGCGCCATCGTGCGGGACCCGCGCATCCTCATCCTGGACGAGGCCACCTCGTCGCTGGATCTCGTGGTGGAGCGCCAGGTGCAGGAGGCAATGAACCGCGCCATGGCCGGACGCACGTCCTTCATCATCGCCCACCGGCTCTCTACGGTGCGCTCGGCCGACCGTATCCTCGTCCTGAAGGACGGTCTCTTCGCCGAGGAGGGCGATCACGATTCCCTGCTCCGCGCCGGGGGACTCTACGCGGAGCTCTACCGGCTCCAATCCGGCCTGCCGCCCGCGTGATATGAGCGGCGGAGACTGGCTCATCCAAAGTTACATGGCCCACGTCCGCGGGGAGCGCCGCTCCCCTCTGTGGTCCCTGCTGTCACCAGCGGGATGGCTGACCCACGGAGCCGTGGCGGCGCTGGACTTTTTCTACCGCCACGGGCTCAGGAGGGTAGAGGAACCGCCCCTGCCGCTCATCAGCGTGGGGAACCTCACCTACGGCGGGACGAACAAGACGCCGTTCGTGGAGATGCTGGCGCTCGCCCTTGAGGAGCGCGGCGTCCGGCCGGGCATCGTCAGCCGGGGGTACTCCGGGGGGCAAAGCGACGTCCTCGTCCTTCGGGGGGGCGTGGGGGACCGCGGCGCGGCGGGGGATGAGCCGCTCCTCCTCTCGCGCCGCCTCCCCGATGTGCCCGTCGCCGTCTCACGCCGCCGCGTTGGGGGGGTCCGAGCCCTGCTCGGAGAGGGCGTGGAGCTGGTCATCGCCGACGACGCCTTCCAGCACCGCGGGCTTGGGCGCGACGTGGACATCGTCCTCATCGACGCCGCCTGCCCCTTCGGCTCCGGGCGCCTGATCCCGGCGGGGATCCTGCGGGAGCCCATCAACGCCCTGTCGCGCGCGGGGTTGGTGGTGCTGACAAAGGCCGAGCAGGCGAGTCCCGAGGCTCTGGCGGAGCTGCGCGGCCTCGTCGGGCGCTTCGTCCCTCCGGAGCGCGTCTTCACCTCCCGCCTGGAGATTGGGTCTTGGGACACGTGGGATGGGACGCTCCATCCCTGCGCTGCCCCCGCTCCGGGCCTGCGCGTCCTGGCCTTCTCCGCCATCGGCAGCCCGGGGAGCTTTGTCCGTTCCCTCACGGACGCAGGGCTCTCCGCCGCCGGGGAGTGCCGCTTCAAAGACCACCACCGCTACAGCGTGGAGGACCTCGCCGCCCTCCGCCGTACGGCGCTCGACAGGGGGGCGGAGGCGCTGGCCTGCACCGAGAAGGACCTCTACAACCTCCCGGCCGGAGAGAACCCCGTCAGATGGGGCGATGGGCTGCCCCTTCTGATCCCCCGGGTAGCCTCCGTCCTGGACGAGCCGGAGCGGTTTTTCAGCGCGCTGACCGCCATGCTCCGGCCACAGCTCCCCGTCGCCTCAAACGGCTACGGGGAGGATGCCATCGGGGTTCTGCTGGCCCGGCGGCTTCGGGTCCGCTTCCCCTCCGCGGAGGTCCTGGCCTTCCCCCTCGTCGGGAAGGGGGACGCTTACGTCCAAGCGGGCTTCCCCGTCCGCTCAGCCCCGTCCGTCACGCCCTCAGGCGGGGTCGTCAAGTACCGCCTGCGCGACCTGTGGGGCGATATGAGGGCGGGGCTGCTGCGGCATGTCAGCGCCCAGCTTCAGGATTGGCGGCAGCTAGCCAGGCCATCAGGAAGCCCGCTTCGTGGGGCTGTTCGCACACCCTTGTGCGTGGGGGACGTCTACCTTCTGCTCCATACTCTCTGGGGCGCGGGAGCCCGCCCGCTCTTCGTCGCGACGGCCAAGACGGTTCGCCTCAGCGGACACTGGCCGCTGGAGCGCGCCCTGATCCGGCGCTTCACCCTCCGCGCCTGGACACGCGACCCGGAGAGCGCCGCGCAGTTCGTGGACGACTCTCCCTCGTGGCGGGCGGTCTACGCGGGGAACCCTGTCATGGATCTGCTGGGGGACGCCCCCCTCTGCCCGCCGCCCGCGCCGCCGGGGCCGAAGGACGTGCCCCTGATCCTGCTCCTGCCAGGGAGCCGTCCCCGCGCCTACCAGGACGTGAACCTGCTGCTCGACGCGGCCCTGGCCCTGAGCCGCGCCCGGCCCTGCGCCTTCAGAATGGTCCTGGCCCCGACGCTCTCCCTGGAGACGCTGGCCGAAGCTAGCGCGGGTTGGGAGCTCGACAGAGGGACGGGCCTTAAGCGTAAGGGAGTGTCTATCCCCCTCACCACGCGGCCCGTCGCGGAGGCCGTGCGGGACGTGACACTCCTCATCGGGCTGGGCGGCACGGCCAACCAGCTCTGCGCAGGGCTAGGCATCCCCGTCATCTCCGTCGACGAGAAGGGCAAGCGCGTGCAGAAGAAGCTTCTGGGCGACGCGGAGCTCCTCGTCCCCGCGACGGGGCAGGATCTGGCGGAGGCCGCGCTCCGCGTCCTGGGCGACCCGGAACTCTATGCGTCGATGGGCGCGGCGGGAGGAAGGCGGATGGGCGCACCGGGCGCGCTGGCCGATGTGGTGGAGTTCGCCGCGTCGGAGCTCGGCTGGGCGGTCCGGGAGGCCGTGTACCGGCGTCTGACTGAAGGACGGAGGGGCTCGCGGGAGCATGTTTGACAAGCCCTGTAATCCTCTGTACAATCAATGATATTTAATTTAAAGGTAAGGAGGCTTGGTGTGTTGTCGCCAAAAGGGGTTCACTTCATTATCGAGGCTTCTGGGTGTGATGATACCATCACCGACGTGGTACGCCTTCAGGAAATTCTGGTGGAGGCTGCCAAACGCGCTCAGGCACAAGTCCGGGGCGTGTACTTCCACCGTTTTCCGCCCAACGGGGTCAGCGGCGTCGTGGTCATCAGCGAGTCCCACCTCTCCGTGCATACGTGGCCTGAGGTGAACTATATGGCGCTCGATATCTACACCTGTGGGGCTCAAACCAAACCCATGGTCGCCGTGGAGTACGTGATCGAGCAGGTCCACGCCCAGCATGCCCACATCACGGAGATCTCGCGGGGCCTGGACGACAACGACGAGGTCTACTACCACTCCTTCATCACGTGGGAGGAAGATCGGGAAAAGGATAACTCCCCGGAGCGCCCCTCCTGAAGGTGACTTTGCACCCCCACGCGCCATGAAGGTCTTTCCTCGTGAGCGGGAACCTTGAACGCATTCCCCGCGTCCTCATCGCGGCGGCCGGCAGCGGCTCCGGCAAGACGACGGTTGTCTGTGGCCTCTTGGCCGCGCTGCGCCGCCGGGGCCTTAATTTTTGTGGCTACAAAGTTGGACCGGACTACATTGACCCGGGGCATCAACGCCGAGCCGGGGGGTGCGAGGTCTACAATCTGGACACCTGGATGACAGCCCCGGCGACGATGGGGGGGCTTTTTGTGCGCACGGCGCGCGGGCTGGACATCGCCGTGGTGGAGGGCGTTATGGGCCTCTATGATGGAGGCCGTCATGGCGTGAGCAGCAGTGCGGAGATCGCCCGGCTCCTGGGTTTGCCTGTGGTTCTGGTTATTGATGCCCGCTCAATGGGTGAGAGCGCCGCGGCGGTGGCGCTGGGCTTCCGGGAGTACGACCGCTCCTTGGACCTTCGCGGCGTCATTCTCAATCGCGTAGGCTCAGACTCGCACCGGGACATGATCGCCGGCGCCCTGGACCGCGCAGGTATCCCCCTCCTTGGGGCGCTGAGGCGTGACGGCGCGCTCACGCTGCCGGAGCGTCACTTGGGCCTGACACCCGCCGAGGAAGCAGATGAGACGGAGAACGCCCGGCGTGTGGAACGTGCCCGGGCCACCGTCGAGGCAGGGATCGACATTGACACGCTGCTCGCCTTGGCGCGGTCCGCGTCGCCGCTGGAGGCAAAGCCCCTGCCAAGCGCCGTGCCCCTCGCAAAGGGTGTGCGCGTGGCCATCGCGCGGGACGAGGCCTTCTCCTTTTACTATCCGGACAGTTTGATGACCCTGGAGGAGCGCGGGGCGGAGCTGGTCTTTTTCAGCCCCCTGCGGGACGCCGCCCTGCCGCCGGCGGACGGGGCGATCTTCGGAGGCGGATTTCCGGAGATGTTCGCGGCTGAGCTGGAGGCCAACGTCTCCATAAGGCGGGACGCCGCCGCAAAAGCCGCGGCCGGGATGCCCATCTTGGCGGAGTGCGGCGGCCTGATGTACCTCAGCCGCTCCCTCACGGACTTTGGGGGCCGCTCCTTCAAGATGGTTGGCGTGGTCCCGGCCTCATGCCGCATGAACTCCAGGCTCCAGACGGTGGGCTACGTGGAGGCCACGGCCCTGACTGATACTGTGCTCTGTCCAAAGGGCACAGTCCTGCGCGGGCACGAGTTCCACTTCTCCTCCCTGACAAAGGACGCGGCGGAGGCGGACTTCCCGGACGCGTTCCTGCTCGAGCGGAAGCGCACCGGGGAAACCTACTCCGGCGGCTACGCGCGGGGCAATGTCCTGGCCTCCTACCTTCACCTCAACCTGTTGGGCTTCCCCGCGGCGGCGGAACGCTTTTTGAAAAACTGCGCGGAGTTTGCGGCCAGACAAGGTCAAATCTGAAGCCGCGCGGCCCTCAGCAGGTTCCTCGCCAGCACGGAGGTCGTCAGGGCTCCCACGCCCCCCGGCACGGGGGTAATCATCGAGACGAGAGGGGACGCCTCCCCGAAGTCCACGTCGCCGCAGAGCTTTCCGTCCCTGCCCATGTTGATGCCCACGTCCACGATGACGCTTCGCTCCGTCACGCAGTCCGCGCCAATCATCCCGGCCCGGCCCGCGGCCGCCACCACGATGTCCGCCGACCGGCAGACCGCGGAAAGATCACGGGTGCGGGTGTGGCAGAGCGTTACCGTAGCGTTGGCGGCCAGCATCAGCATCGCCAGCGGGCGACCCGCCACCATGCTGCGCCCGGCAACCGCCACACTCTTCCCCTCCAAGGACACGCCATAATGCCTCAGGAGCTCCATCACCGCGCCGGGCGTGCAGGGCGCGAACCCCTCCGCCTCGCCCGCAAACACCCTCGCCATGTTGATCGGGCTCATCCCATCGACGTCCTTGCGCGGGTCGATGATGCGCCGGGCGTTCGCGTCGCTCAGGCCGCCGGGCAATGGCCGAAACAGCAGCACGCCATGCGTTTGAGGGTCACCGTTGACCCACGCGAACTCCGCGTCAAAGGCATCCTGCCCAATGTCCTCCGGCAGCACGATAACCCGCACCGCCATGCCAAGCCCCTCGAAGCGCTTCCGAATCCCTCTCTCGTAGGCCAGGTCGTCATCCCGCGCCCCCACGCGCACGACAGCCAGCTTCGGCTCGATGCCCCGCCCCCTGATCGCCGCGAGCTCCGCCAGCAGCGCCTCCTTCATTCCGGCGGCGGCCTCCGCCCCTTTCATCAGTACCGCCATCTCCGCCACTCCTTCCTGCGGGCTGTGCTTAAGCACGTTATGCACGGCCCGGCAAGTGCGATAATATACGTGGAAGTTTATCACAAGAACGGAGAGGGAAAACACATGATCGACACCGTAATCTTCGACATTGGCAACGTGCTGGCGGAGTTTAACTGGGACAGGTACATCCATCAAATTCTTGACGACGAGGGGGTCATCGGCCGGGTGAACGAGGCGATATGGGGTCACGGGCTCTGGGAGGAGTTCGATCGTGGGGTGATGGACGACGAGGCAATTATCGCGGGCTTCGTCAGCCATGCCCCGGAGGTCGAACGGGAGATACGGCTGGCCTGCGCGCGTATCGGGGGCTGCATCACGCGCCTGGACCACGCGCAGCCGTGGCTTCGGGAGGTGCGAGCCACAGGGCGCCGGGTGCTCTACCTCTCCAACTACTCGCGCATCATCATGAAGGGCAACCCCGGCGCGCTGGACTTCCTGCCTCTGACGCACGGCGGGGTCTTCTCCTGCGACGTTCACCTGCTTAAGCCGGACCGCGCCATCTACGCCCGGATATGCCGGGAGTACGGGCTCACCCCCTCCTCCTGCGTCTTCATCGACGACGTTGAGGGCAACGTCCAGGCCGCACGGGACTTCGGCCTCAACGTTATCCAGTGCAGGAGCTACGAACAGGCCCGTGCGGATTTGTCCGCGATGCTGTAGTCCCCCAAAAATGAAGGGGGCCCTCAGGCCCCCTTCATCCTCTCAAGCGTCGCGTTACCTGAAGCTCTGGGTCCCCACGAAGAGGATGAGCCCCGAGACGTCGTCCATGATGAAATAGAGAAACGGCCGGTCAGCGTGGAACTCCGCCCTGGGAAGGCTGACCGGAGCGGCCGTGGTCCGCACCATGATAATGCCTGTCGCCGCCGCGGCCTCGGTCTTCTTCTCGTCCACCTCAATGAAGGTCTTGTGGATCACCGAGTCGATGCGGAGCTTCTCGTCGTCCGTGATGCCGGAGAAGTCCGCCTCCTTCTCAAACGCCTGGCGCACGCCCAGGGCCACGAGGATGTCCTTCAGCTCGTAACGGCTCTCCGTCCTGAACTTTGGGAGCCACAGGTCCACCTGCCGCCTCGAGAGGGAACGGCGCCACCGGTCAAAGAGCCCTTCGTCCATCAGGGCCTTTAAGGTGGCCTCCATGCCGCCCTCCTCCGGAAGGGCCAGCAGCATCGACAGCCGCCCGTTGTACGGCAGCCGCAACAGCTTCACGCCGTCCGCCTCGCCGTACAGGAGCCGCACGTTCTGCTGCATCATGGGGACGTCCTTCGTCGTGGACGGGGTCACGTGGAAGGGCCTGGGCGAGGTTCTCTTCTCATCGAAGGGCTCCTCCCACTGGCCGTTGAAGTAGATCGCGTTGACCAGCACCATCTGTGTGTCAGGCTCCAGCTTCTGGATCAGGTCGCGGATGCGCTCGTGGGTCTGTTCCTCCACCCAGCCGTTGATGTCCTCTTTGGCCCCGTTGGGGTCCCCTTTGAAATCCGCCTCGGCCGCCGTGCTGCCATAATCGCGGCAGAGCGTCCCGGCGAAGTCCGCGCGGAGCCCCAGTCCCTTGCGCAGCCAGATGCGGTTGGCCGACGTCAGGGTCTCCGTGCCCTTCCCGGCGCCACGGGCCAGGTCCTGCGCCAACGCGCCCAGCGAGGCATGTATCTCCGGGGCGAACCGCAGGGCCTTCTCCATCTCCTGCGCCGTTTCCCCCTTCGCCCCCGCGTAGGTCATACCCAGGGCGGAGATGACGCTGTACGGAGAGAAGAAGAGCTCCCCCTCCGAGGACGCCCCCAGCAACCCCGCCGCCTGGAGGGCGAAATGATTGACGCTGCGTACGGCCGCGCTGCCCGCGCTCTCCTCCGCCCACGCAGGCGTGGACACGAAGGCCCCGCCCAGCGAGAGGAAGGAGGACATCAGCGCGCAGAACGCGCCCACCTTGCCTATGCTGTTAAAAGATTTCATAGAGTTATCCCTCCATTCAGGGGGTGCGGGGGGCGCTTCCCCCGCACTTAATACTATCACAAAACCGGCGTTAATCTTTGCCGCCCTTCTTCAACGAGACGATGAAGGTGTTGCCCTCGCGCTCAATCATCAGGACGACGGAGCTGTCCTCACCCCGTACGGCCTTGTTCAGATCATCGAGCGTCCGGATATCGCGGCCGTTGACCTGGTGCAGCAGGTCACCCTCGCGGATGCCCGCCGCGCTGGCCGGGGAGTCGGAGTCCACGTCCACAATCACCAACCCCTCCGTGCCGGGGGCCAGCCGATACTGCCGCCGCAGGCCGCTTGTCACGGGCGCGACCTCGTCGATGCCGAAGTCATCCAGGGCCTCGCTGGACTTGCTGTTTTTGCCGCCCTGCCGGCCACG
Organism: Fretibacterium sp.; assembly: GCA_017476945.1. Classification (GTDB taxonomy): domain Bacteria; phylum Synergistota; class Synergistia; order Synergistales; family Aminobacteriaceae; genus JAFUYV01. The sequence continues at coordinate 3,422 of JAFUYV010000051.1, read as the reverse complement.
GGGCGCCTTTCCGCCCGTCCGCCCATCCGCGGAGTCGGGGCGCTGGTCGAGCTTCACCCTCAGCGTCATCCTCTTGCCCTCGCGCACGACCTGGAGCGTGGCCGTGGAGCCGGGGGCCAGGGTCCGCACCTTCTGGACGAACCAGTTGACGTCCTTGACCTTCTCGCCGTTGATCTCGACGACGACGTCGCCGCGCCGGACGCCGGCTTTCTCCGCGGCGGAGTCCGCGAACACGTCGCTGACGATGGCACCGCCCTCCTCCTTCACACCGTAGGCCCTGGCGATCTCAGGCGTCACCTGCTGGATGGAGACGCCCAGCCAGCCGCGCTTCACCTTGCCGTAGGAGACAAGGTCGTTCATGACCTCCTTAGCCATGTTGACGGGGATGGCGAACCCCAGGCCCTGGGCGTAGGGGATGATGGCCGTGTTGATACCCACAACGTGCCCGTCCATGTTCAGCAGGGGACCACCGCTGTTGCCAGGGTTGATGGCCGCGTCCGTCTGGAGGAAGCCGTCAAAGTTGACGTCCTGGGCGTGGATGCTGCGATCCTTGGCCGAGATGACGCCCGCCGTCACGGAATGTTCAAAGCCGTAGGGGTTGCCGATGGCCACAACCCACTCGCCAGGCTCCACCTCATCCGAGTTGCCCAGCTCCAGGACGGGGAGATCCCCGTCGGGATCAATCTTGATGACCGCGAGGTCATAGGTGGGGTCGCTGCCCAGCACGCGGGCGGAGTACGTCTTCTTGCTGCCGTCCGACAGGGACACCGACACCGTGATCTTGTCCACGCCGTTAACAACGTGGTTGTTCGTGAGGATCTGTCCGTCCTTCGTGACGATGAAGCCGGACCCGCGGCCCTTCATGGGCACGGAGCGGGTGAAGTCTTTGAACGCGTCGCCAAAGAAACGGCGGAAGATGGGGTCGTCGTCAAAGGGGAAGGGAGAGGCCGAGCGCCGGGCCTTGGTCTCAACGTCAATGTTCACGACGGCCGGCGAGGTCTTCTTCACGATGGCGACGATGGGGTTCGACGCGGAGGATGAGACCGCCAGCGCCGTCCCGCTGTTCAGCATGCCGAACGCCAGCGCAAACGCCAGCAGCCCCAGGGCGAAAGCCCCCCGACGCGAGCCTGAATTTAACCGCTCACGGGCTGAAACGCAATTCCACATCATCATTCGAAAACACCTCCAGATTTAATCGCTCACGCCGCGAGGCTGATTTAATCGCTCACGCCGACGGGCATGGAGGCCCTTGGTGTTCCACAGGGGGACCAGCTCCATGTCGCCGGCGACGGCGTGGCTGATTTATGAGGACATTCTAATCTTGGAGGGACTTTCCTTCATGCCGTTTTTTACGGAAGGGGCTATCCGGAAAAAAGCCCGTTTGCGATGACAACTGTGAACGAGGAATATCCTCAAGGACGGCACGGCGATCTACGCGCAGTTCACCGTGGATTCTCTCAACTCTCCAAACATTCAACGAGCTGCCCCCTGCGGCGGGACTCATCGCCCGCATGACCATACTGCCGCCAGCCCAGCGACACGGAGGCCGCGTCTTTGGCTCGTCCGGCCTCCGCGCGACAACTGAGCCTCGCTCCACCACAGCCGACCTGCCGGACGCCGCGAATCCTGCGGGGCCGCGTAAGCCCGGCAATCTGGCCATGAGCGATTAAATGTTTTATGCGGAGGGTACGCCGCGTTAAATACGGTGAAATCGCTCCCTTAACCTTCGAAACACGCCGGACGGCACCACGTCGTGCACCGTCCCCCCAAATTGAAATATCTCGCGGACGCTGCTGCTGGAGATGTAGGAGTACTTCGGATCGGTAACGATGAAGAAGGTTTCGATCTCCGGGGCGAGTTGCCGATTCATCAGGGCCATCTGGAACTCGTACTCGAAGTCGGACATGGCGCGCAGCCCTCGAATGATGACACGGGCCCCCAAAGAACGCACGTAATCGACGAGCAGCCCTTCAAAGTGCTCAACGGTCACGTTGGGCAGATGGCTCAAGGCCTCACGCGCCATGGCGCAGCGTTCCTCCACACTGAAGGTAGCGTTCTTCTGCACGTTGACCAGGATGCTGACCCTCACCTCGTCAAAAATAGCGGCAGCCCGCTCAGTGACGCAAACATGTCCATTGGTGATGGGGTCAAATGAGCCGGGATAGACCGCGCTGCGCTTCATGGCATCAAACTCCTTTGCTGTGGCCGCTGCCGCTTATAGCCGCCTCATATCAGGCGAAAGGTCAGCGCTCATCTTCCGCGCAGTAGCCCGTTACGGTGAGCAGGAATGAGCTGGCACTGCGTTCGGACGCCCCCGGCTCCGCCCATGAAAGGCGGGCAGGCGTACAGGAGCCATCCGTGAAGAAATACACCGTCTCCGGCTCCATGCGCCAGTTCTCGCCTGCTGGAGGGTGGGAGAGGCGCACGGGCTTCCACACCAGCGCTGCCTCCTCCGGGCCTGCCGTGCCCAAAAACTCACGAAGGCTTCCTTTCTCCGGCTCCTGTTTGAGCAGCGCCTCAACGGCAATTGGCCCGCGCCTGTCCCGGACGGGCCTCCACACGAAGCGAACCGAAGCGCCGGACAGGGCCAGGCCCTGCGCCTCCTCGACGCTGCGCTGCAACAGGGCCAGCGGAGGTTCAAAATAAAAGGTCATACGCGGAAGCAACACAGCCGCCATCACGCCCACGATCGCGAGCACGAGCATGACCTCGATCAGCGTGAACCCCCGCCGCATTTTCATTGGGGTGTCAGTCCTCGTTGGAAATGTCGGCGTTAACGCCTTCACCGCCCTCCTCGCCGTCAGGGCCGGTGCTGATGATCCTGATGCGCCCGTTGTCGTTGCGGTAGATGTAGGGATTGCCCCACGGGTCGTCGGGAACCTTCTTGATGTAGCCGCCCTCGGCGTAGCGCTTTGGCACAGGTGAGGTCGTGGGCGCCTTCACCAGGGCGTCCAATCCCTGCTGTGTGCTGGGGTAGAAGCCGTTATGCAGGCGGTACATCTCCAGCGCGTCCTCGATACTGCGGATCTGCGTCTGTGCCGTCGTGCGCTGGGCCTCGGCCACCTGGGGCCCGATTCGCGGCACCACCAGCGCCGCCAACAACCCCAGGATCACCACGACCACCATAATTTCGATCAGCGTGAAGCCCGACCGCCGTCTCAATAAAATTCTGCCATTACTTTTTCCGTTCTTCATAAACAAAAGCCTCCTCTAGCTGGGAAGATGATTATTTCCAGAACCGCATCGCTGCGATAATAATCCCGAAAACGGCAACAACGAGGCCCATCATCACGTTCATCGTCGACAGCGCGTATATTTGGAGCTCATCACCTTAATCTCCCCCGCATCTCTGAGCGTATCACCGCAAGTTCCCCGCGCATCTCGGCATGGCTCCGTTTACAATGGACTCCATGTGATCCATC
>JAFUYV010000050.1 GCA_017476945.1 Fretibacterium sp. | reverse complement strand
TCTTGTCTTGTTAATTATCATATCGCAGATTTTCATAATTATCAACGTCCTTTTGGCGTATTATCACAGCGAGGGAGAGCTGTTTAATGCCCTCCCCCTGTTTGAAACAACAAGAATAAATAATAGTCTAAAGTTCGTACGGCTTGATCTCCCGCACGACGTCAAGGATCGTGCCGTCACGCGCCTCAAGGATCGCTACGACCTTGTCCTTCCACTGAAGCTCGTCGGGCTTGCCCACCATGGCGTAGGCCCTCTCCTGGAGCTCCTTGATGTCGACGTGTTTAACCCCCGCCTTATCCAGGCACTCGATGATGTCCTTGCGCCGTGGGTTGACCGCCGTGCCGTAGTCCGTCACGACCACGTCCACACAGTCGCCCGGCGTCGTGACGGTGACGACACGCTCGCAGACGGTGGCCATACGGCCACGGGTCAGGGGCGTGACGATGATACAGCACTTCGCGCCCGCCGCCGTGTCCGGGTGCCCGCCGGGTGCCCCGCGCAGCACGCCGTCGGAGCCCGTGATGACGTTGACGTTGAAGTCCACGTCCACCTCAAGCGCCGCCAGGATCACGAAATCCAGCTTGTTGACAAACGCGCCCCTGTTGGCGGGGTTGGCGTACTCGCTGGCGGAGATCTCGTAGTGGTTCGAATTGGTGCGAATGTCGTCGATGGCCGCCACGTCAAAGTCCTGAGTGTCCACGATCTTGCCGACCAGCCCCCGCCGCAGCAGATCGCAGATGGGGCCAGTGATGCCGCCCACCGCCCAGCTCATCTTGATGCCGCGTTCCACCATCAGCGGCTCGATAAAGCGGTTCACCGCCAGGGACGGGCCGCCCGCCCCGGTCTGGAAGCTGAAGCCGTCCTTGAACCAAGGGGTCGCGGCCATGATCTTCGCGGCGGCCTCCGCCATCATCAGGTCGCGAGGGTTCTGGGTCATGCGCGCCGCGGCGCTGGCGATCTTCTTGGGATTGCCGATCTCGTCCACCTTCACGACGTAGTCCACGTCAATGCCGTGAATACTGGCGGGGAAGTTCGGGAAGGGGACGAGGGTGTCCGTGATGACGACCACCTTGTCGGCGTACTGCGCGTCCACGGCGGAGTAGGACAGCACGCCGCAGTCGCTCTTGCCGCCAAGGGCCCTGGCGTTGCCATACTCGTCAGACGTTGGGGCGCCGATGAACGCCACGTCGATGTGGACGTCGCCCTCCTCAATAGCGCGAACACGGCCGCCATGGCTGCGGAGGATCGCCGGAGTCTTGAGCTTGCCGTGGGACACCACGTCGCCCATCCGGCCGCGGATGCCGCTGGTCTGGATGCCCGTCACGATGCCCTGCTCAATATAGTCGGCGATGGGGTCGTGCGCGGAACCGAGGCTCGACGCCGCGATGGTGATGTCCTTAATCCCCAAATCAACAATCTCCTTCATCACCATGTTCACGATGTAGTCCCCGTCGCGGAAGTGGTGGTGGAATGAGACGGTCATGCCGTCCTTCAGGCCGGACTGGATGACGGCCTCGCGGATGGAGGGGAGCAGCTTGCTCTCCCTGGGCTTCTCGCCAATGGCTGTGCGGGGCCCCTGCTTCTTCAGGTACGTGCCGTCGCGGTAGTTCTTGCCCTGATAGACCTCGTAGCCCTTTCCGCCTCGAGCCTCTTTCCAGGCGTCCTTCAACAGCGCGCCGGGTATCTCTCTGCCTACTGCGTTCTTCATCTTACAGGTCCCCCTCGTACCGGGTCAGCCGGCCTCCAGCCGACACGCCGCCCGCCTTGGCCAGCTTGATGACGCGCTCGGCCCCCGGCACGAAGGCGACATCGATCATCTTGCCGTTGAGCGAGAATACGCCCACACCCTTGTCCGCGTTCTCGCGGAAGGCCCGCACGATGTCCTCAGCCTGGGCGACCTCCTTCTCCGTCGGGGCCATCATCTGGTGGACGACCTGAATCTGCCGCGGGTTGATGAGGGATTTGCCGTCAAAGCCCATCTCGATGTTCTGCCGCACCTCGGCGCGGAAGCCTTCGTCATCGTCAAGGCTGGTAAACACCGTGTCGAAGCACTGCACGCCCGCCGCGCGTGCTGCCACCAGCAGATGAGCTCGCGCCCCCAGCATCTCGATGCCGCCGCGGATGGGCTTGACCTGCATACACTTGCGGTAGTCTCCGCCGGAGATCGCCACGCCAAACAGGCGGTCCGACGCCGTGCAGATCTCGTAGGCGTTCAACACGCCCTTGGGGCTCTCGATAGCCGCCATGAGAAGCGTGCGGCCCTCCTCAACGCCGAACTCGCGCTCCGCCGCCAGGGTGGCCTCCTCGACAATCTTCACGTCCTCGGCCTTCTCGGTCTTGGCGATGCGGATGCCGTCGGCCCCCCCGGCCACGACGACGCGGATGTCCTCCTGCCAATGGGGGGTGTCCAGGCCGTTGATGCGGACGATGACCTCTGTCTCGCCGTAATCAATCTCCTTCAGCGCGTGGTACAGCGAGAAGCGGGCGGAGTCCTTCTGGTTCTCCGCCACAGCGTCCTCCAGGTCCAGCATGATGCTGTCCGCGCCGTAGATGTAGGCGTCTTTGATGAGCCCCGGCCTCTGCGCGTTCATGAACATCATCGTGCGGCGGAGGCGGAACTTCTCAGGCTTTGGGCGTGGGATCACTTTATAACACCTCCCCAGGGGTATTTCCCGTCGGCGTCGCACTGACAGCCGCGGTAGCAGGCGCACTCGACGCGGGCCTTGATGGTGCAGTCCAGCGCGCCGTGGTCGTTGACCGACACCTTCGCGTTTGTGACGCCCAGCCTCTTCAGCGTCTCCAGCACCGTCGCCCGGATCTGGCGGCCATACTGGTTAATCACCGAGCTCTCAAGGGACAGCTCGATGCCCGAAGGGCCGGGCTCAAGGGTAACGAGGACATCGCTGGACTCCAGCGTGCCCGCCGTGCCAACGGTCTTGAGCTCCATACAACGCACCTCCTCAGAGTTTTTCAGGATAAGGTCCCCATGACAGGTTTTTCTGGGTCTTCCTTCGTTCTATTATATATGAGATCAACCGAGGAACAAAATGCCCCCGCGCGGGGAGGCGCAGGGGCAATAGCAGCCACTTGGGGACGACGGCTTACGCCATGGGCTTGAGGGAGTTGGTGTAGATCCTCTTGACGCGCTCCGCGGAGGAGGGCACCGGCGCGACGCCCAGCAGCCCGGACAGGGAGGGCGTCTCCTCCGTCAGCTTGCAGAGACGGTCAACGTCCGCCGCGGTGAAGCCCACGTCAGCGAGCTTCTGGGGCACGCCGACGGAAGCCAGCCAACGCTCCACACCCTTGGCTGCGGCCTCGGCCTCATCGGGCTCGCCGTCCAGGCCGGGGACGATGGGGCTCAGCAGCTCCGCCAGAACCTTTGCGCGCGCGGGGTAGCACTCCAGGATGACCGCGGGCAGGAGCATCGCCAGGCCCAAGCCGTGAGTGAGATCCGGCTTCACGCCGCTCAGCGGGTGCTCAAGGGCGTGGGTGTAGTGCAGCAGGCCGTTGTCGAAACCCGTCCCCGCGATCATGGAGGCGTAGAGCAGGGCGTAGCGGGCCTTCAGGTCCTCCGGGTTCCGCAGGGCCTTTGGCAGGTACTTCGCCACCAGGCGCACGGTCTCAATGCCGAACGCGATGGAGATGGGGTTGGCGACGACGCTGGTCGCGGCCTCGACGACGTGGTTGACCGCGTCGATGGAGACGTAGCGCGTCTGGTCGGGCGAGAGCTTGGTCATCAGCGCGGGGTCGTCGATGGAGTACAGCGGATAGATGCAGTCATAGGCGATGGCGGGCTTGAAGTTCAGGTGCGGGATCGTCGCGACGGCGAAGCGGTCCACCTCGGTGCCCGTGCCGTGCGTCAGGTTGATGGCGATCAGGGGAACCGCGTGGTCGGGCGTAAACTTGAAGGTGTAGAGGTCCTCCGCCGTTTTGTCGGGATAGGCCAGCAGGATAGCCGCGCTCTTGCCCGCGTCGATGGGGCTGCCGCCGCCGATGCCGATCACGGCCGTGGCTTTCTCCGCCTTGGCCAGGGCCACCGCCTCGTCGATGGCAACGGTCGTCGGGTTCGGCGTCACCTTGTTGTAGAGGGTGATGCCCACGCCGTGCTTCTTGCAGGCGGCCTCAACGTGGTCCCAAGCGCCCGTGAGCTTGTAGGAGCGTCCGCCCGTCATGCAGAGCACCTGGCTGACCCCGCGCCTCTTCAGCTCCTCGATGATGCCGTCAATCTTCGCAATAGCCCCCGGCCCCATGTAGACCGTCGTCTTGAGGCGGATTTCAGAGACCGAACCTGTGTCGAAATAATTGTCCCACATGAAGATTACCTCCCATGTAAAAATATTCAGAATGGCTGTTTAGCTGTATCCAATAGCTTAAGTAAATTATGATAGACCGCTCCGCATCTGTCAAGACGGCCCAGACGGGCATCCATGAAAAAGCCGAGGGCGCGAACCGTCCTCCGCCATACTCAGGGGTTGCTGACTTCGTCAGTTCAAGACAACGTCCCCTCCCTGAGCGTTGACAGGTCGGGGCCAAAAGACCGCTTCCGCTTCCGCAAGGCCCGCCATGGTCCCGGACGCGGATTGTGCCCTCTGGCTGGGCCTGAAGCCAGCGCAAGCGTGCGTGCGGACTCGTCCAGCACGCCGTACGGGCGCGGGACCCTGCAGGGCTTGGCGAGGCCAGGCACAGGAATGGGCGGGACGGCCTCGAAGGCGAAGTCTCCCCGGAGGCCGTCAGGAAGGCGGTCAGCATCCCGGCGTCCGTGTCCCGCAGGCGCTTGGCCATCTCGATGCCGTTCATCGCGCCCATGTAGATGTTCGTAATTTATGTGGCACAGCGCCGCTCAAAGCTCCAGAGGCCGTGACCATGGCAACTTCAGCTTTAGGCGCCGCGCGCTATGCTATGATAAGCGCATAAGTAACGGTATTCGAAAATGGAGGGGATAGAAATGAGGCGTATTTTCACGGTATTCGCGACACTTCTTCTGCTTGCCGTGCCCGCGTTCGCGCTGAGCGACGCGGAGTATAAGGAGCTGATGAAGGACAAGGCCTTTGCCAAAGCGGACAGGGCCCTCACCCAGGCGTGGGGCAAGGTGAAAAACTCCTTCCCGAACACGAAGGCGGGCAGGGCGGCCTTCGAGCGGTTAAGGAAGGACCAGCGGGCATGGATCGCCAGCGGGCGGGACGAGGAGGCCGAGGCTCTGATGGACAGGGAGGGCCATCCCAGGGCCAAGGCTTACGCGAGGGCGACGGAGATGCGCGCCGGGTACCTTCCGGACCTGGCGCAGCAGTGCCTGGGGGAGGCCGCGCCCGAAAAGGCGGAGCCTGAAAAAGAAACGCCCAAAAAGGCGGCGCCTGAGAGGCCCGCGCTTAAGCCCCGAAAGGTGGAGCGCAGCGAGGAGGAGTTCCTCGCTGAGAGCGCCCGCAGGGAGGCGGCCGAGGACTGGGCGGACGGCTACCCGGACATCGGTGTCTGCGTTGGCAACAGCGTGAGGCTTCGCGAGGATCCGGACACCGAGTCGGGGATCGTGGGGCGGGTGAACGAGGGGGAGACGCTCATCCTTCTGGCTGAGACCTCCGTGGACGGTCAGAGGTGGTATGCGGTGGACCATCCCACCGAGGAGGGCACGGCGTGGGTTTTTGGCCGCTATATCGAGACGTACAAGGGCTACGAGGCCGGAACCCCGGCCTGTAATATGAGTATCCAGGTCATCATGAACTTCGGCGTCACCCCGGAGAAGGCCCGCGCTCTTCTGGGAAAGCCAGTCAAGGCGCGGCAGGGCAAGTTCTTCTTTGACCCCGCCAGCCAGGAGCTCTCGGAGGAGGTCCTGGAGTTCTCCAACTGTCAGCTCCAGTACGTCGAGAGACATCTGAGGCATGTGGAGGTCTGGAAGCGGGGCCTGGCGTTCGGCGGCGTCCAGGTGGGGGACCCGGCCTCGAAGCTCACCGAAATCCTGGGCGACCCCACGTCGGAGGGCGATGAGGGCTGGGATTACGAGGTGGATCCCAGACGTCATCTGCGCTTTGAGCTGGACGACGGCAAGATTACCCGCATGACCTGGGACGATTACCTGGGCGGCTAAATAAACGCCGCTCCATTCGCCACGTTGAATCGCTAAGGGGGCGGAGTTCCGACCGGAACATGCCCCTTGCTTGCCCCATCGACGGGGACACCGGGGAGCGGTTTGGGCTCTATAAGGGGAAGAGCGGAGAGGCTGCGGGAGGTTGAGGGACGGTCGTCCTCTTCGAGCGGGAGAGAATTTAGACCGGGGAAACAAAAGCCCCTGCCTTTCGGCGGGGGCGTTATCTTCTGGAGCGGACAACGGGATTCGAACCCGCGACCCTCAGCTTGGGAAGCTGATGCTCTACCAACTGAGCTATATCCGCAAAACGAACCCATTATACCTCATGGCCTCCGGCGGCGCAAGCCCCCACAGGCCCTTGCGTCCAGGGGTCAGTCTCCGGCCGTCTCCTCCAACAGGGCCTCCACGTCGCGTCGCCAGGGGAGCGAGGGGTGGGCCCCGATGCGCGTGCAGGCCAGTGCGCCCGCGGCCGAGGCAAAACGCGCGGCCTTGTCCAGGGGCATCCCCTCCGCCAGGCCCACGCAGAAGCCCGCGCAGAAGGCGTCCCGCGCGCCCGTGTTGTCCACGACGTGCACCTTGAAGGGGTCGAAGGAGAAGGAGCGCCCCTCCGTGAACACCAGCCCGCCCCGGGCGCTCTGCGTCACCACGACGTTGCGAACGCCCCGGGCCAGTATCTGGCGGGCCCTCTGGCCAATCTCCTCGTCCGAGAGCTCCGTCCCGTGCCCCCCGGCGCGCTCATCCTCCGGGGCGTCGGAGATGTAAAAGTTGAGCGCCTTCTCGTTCAGGATGAGATAGTCGATGTAGGCCCATGCGTCGGGTGGCAGGGAGAAGGGAGGCTCCGCCGACAGGAAGGTTCGATGCCCTCTGCAGCGCGCCATCCTCAGCCCCGCGGCCACCGTCCTGGATGGGATCTCCATCTGGAAGAGCACGGCGTCTGAGGCCGCGAAGACGTCCTCCGCGCGCTCCAGCGCCGCCTCGTCCAGAAGCACGTTGGCCCCCTGGACGAAGATGATGGCGTTCTCCCCCTCGTTCGTCACCGTGATGACGGCAACGCCCGTGCCGGCCTCGGCCCGCTCCTCCATGTGTCTGCAATCGACGCCGCTCTCCGTCAGGACGTCCCGCAGCCGCCGGCCAAAGTCATCCTTCCCCACGCACCCGACCATGTGTGACTCCGCGCCCAGCCTGGCGACAGCCAAAGCCTGGTTGGAGCCCTTCCCCCCGCCGGTGACGCCAAAGGTCCCGCCCAGCAGCGTCTCCCCCTGGCGGGGCTGACGTGGAGCGCGAATGACCAGATCCATATTCAAAGAACCGACGACGGTGATAACGGCCAATCTGATGACTCCCAAGTATTACAAGATAATTCTTATATGATACC